>NZ_JBITGZ010000021.1:0-130926 GCF_044457565.1 Kitasatospora sp. NPDC050543
CGGGGGCCCGGCCCCCAGGGGCCGGGGGGGGGGCGGCGGGCGGGGGTGGTTAAACCCGGGCGCCCCCCCCCGGGGGGGCCCCGGGGGGGGGGGGGGGCCCACCCCCCCCCCCCCCCGCCACCGCGCGAACCCCTGCTCCACGACCCGTACGACCCGGGCTACTCCGCACACACCGCCGTGACGAACTCGGCGACCCGCGCCTGCGGGAGGCTGCGCGCGATGTCCGCCTCGCTGATCATCCCGACCAGCTTGTGGTCCGGGTGGTCGATCACCGGCAGCCGGCGAACCTGGTACTGCTCCATCACCCGGAGCACCTGATCGGTGTCCTCGTCGGCCTCGACCACCATCGGCCAGCCCTGGGCCAGGTCGCCCGCGGTGACCTCGGCCGGGTCACCGCCCTCGGCGACGCACTTCAGCACGATGTCGCGGTCGGTGATGATGCCGAGCAGCTTCTGCTTCTCGTCACAGATCGGCAGCGCTCCGACGTCGCGCTCCTTCATGATTCTCGCGGCGTCGGCGAGTGTGTCACCCGGGCCGACGCACTCCGCCCCCGTGTGCATGATGTCACTGGCCTTCGTCATGATCGGCCCTCCTGACCCTGCCTGCCCAGTCCGGTTACTCCATCCTGGTCCGCTCCCGGGGCGTCCGCCACCGGGCCCGGGGGCCTCACCCTGTCGTGCCCGTTCGCCGCGTGCGCGTCCGCCCCGTGGTCGTCCGGCGCGGACCCGTCCTCCAGGCGCCGCTCGGTCACACCGTCCAGCGGCGATTGCGCCAGCAACTCCTCCAGTGGCGGCAGTTCCAGCTGTTCCACGGCATCCGCGGCCTCCGCGGCCTCCGCCAGCTCCGGCTCCTCACCGCCGGTCAGCGCCGCCTCGGCCTTGGCGGCGGACGCCGCGGCCGCCAGAACCTGGGCATCGGTCGCGCTGTCCAGGAAGCGCAGCAGCTCCACCGGGAACGGCAGGACGAGCGTCGAGTTCTTCTCCGCCGCGACCTCCACCACGGTCTGCAGCAGCCGCAGCTGGAGCGCCGCCGGGGTGGCGCTCATGACAGCCGCGGCCTCCGAGAGCCGGGCCGAGGCCTGGAACTCGCCGTCCGCGGTGATGATCCGCGCCCGGCGCTCCCGCTCGGCCTCCGCCTGCCGGGACATCGAGCGCTTCATCGACTCCGGAAGCGCGACGTCCTTGATCTCCACCCGGTCGATCTGGATCCCCCAGCCGAGCGCCGGGCTGTCCAGCATCAGTTCCAGGCCCTGGTTCAGCGGCTCGCGGTTGGCCAGCAGGTCGTCCAGCTCGCTCTTGCCGATGATCGACCGCAGCGAGGTCTGCGCGACCTGCGAGATCGCGAAGTCGTAGTCCTGCACGTTGACGGTGGCCAGCACCGGGTCGGTGACCTTGAAGTAGACCACCGCGTCCACCCGGACGGTCACGTTGTCCCGGGTGATGCCCTCCTGGGCGGGAATGGGCATCGTCACGATCTGCACATTGACCTTACGGAGCCGGTCGGCGGCCGGCAGCAGGAACACCATCCCCGGCTGGCGGATCTCCTGCCGCACCCGCCCGAACCGGAACACCACACCCCGCTGGTACTGCTGGACCACGCGCAGGCTGAACCCGGCCCAGACCGCCGCCAGCAGTACGACCGCCACCACCACATCGACAATCAGCATCGCTGTCACCTCGGGCGCTACCGCACTCCGGCCGCCGTCCCTGCCCGGTGGGGCGGACGGCAACCGGAGCAACTGCTTCCACGCTACGCCTGAGCGGGCGCGGCCGGAACGGGCAGCTCGGGCGCCCTGCGTAGGATCGGCGCATGCCGGAGCCCAGCCCGTTCGCGCAGCCTTCGCCCAGCCGCGCCGCCAGCCCGGACGACCCCTCCTTCCCGGCCCGCGCCGCCGCCCGGGCAGGGCGGCTCGCCGCGCTGGACGCGGTCGTGGTCGGCTGCCGGGCCTGCCCGAGGCTGGTCGGCTGGCGTGAGGAGGCCGCCCGCACCAAGCGGAAGTCCTATCAGGACTGGGAGTACTGGGGGCGTCCCGTGCCCGGCTTCGGCCCGACGGACGCCGCACTGCTGCTGGTCGGACTCGCCCCCGCCGCCCACGGCGCCAACCGTACCGGCCGGATCTTCACCGGCGACCCCTCCGGGGACCTGCTCTACGCCGCGCTGTACGACCTGGGCCTCGCCTCCCGGCCGCACTCGGTCAAGCTCGGCGACGGCCTGGAGCTGCACGGCGTGCGGATCACCGACCCCGTCCGCTGCGCCCCGCCGCAGAACCGGCCCACCCCGCTGGAGCGCGACACCTGCCGCCCGTGGATCGCCCGCGAGTTCGCGCTGCTGCGGCCCACCGTCCGGGCCGTGGTCGCGCTCGGCGGCTTCGCCTGGCAGGCGCTGCTGCCGGCGCTGGCCGCCGCCGGCTGGGAGCCGCCCCGGCCCCGGCCGCGCTTCGGCCACGGTGCGCACGCCACCCTGCCGGCGGCCCACGGCGGTGCGCCGCTGGAGCTGTACGGCTGCTACCACGTCAGCCCGCGCAACACGTACACCGGGCGGCTGACCACCCCGATGCTGCGGGACGTCCTGCGGACCGCCGCGCTGGCCGCCGGGCTGGAACCCGCACCGGAACCGGATGCGTGAGAAGCGAGCCGAGGGGACGGGAACCCCGGAGCCCCGAAGCCTCGCGGCGGCTCAGGCGAGGCGGCTGAGCTTCCGCTTCGCCGCCCGGGCCCAGGCGCCCGGCAGCTCCTCGCGCGCCCGCGCCGCAGCCGCGAGCTGCCCGCCGTACAGCACCCCGAAGACGAAGGCGTCCGGCCCGCCGTTCTCCGCCAGCGTGTGCAGCGCGCCCGCCGCCACGACCGCGTCCTGGTGTTCGCCCAGCGCGTCCTGGACCGCCTTCATCCGCTCGGTGTAACGCTCGGCCGGGCGCCCGGCCACCGGCTTCGCGGTCTCCCCCGCGTACCGGGCGCGCTTGGCCGCCTTGCGGGCCTCGTGCAGCGCCAGGTCGCGTTCCGGCCCGGCGCCGGTGGCCAGCGCCCGGCGTACCCGTACGGCGGTGCGGCGCTGCTCGCGGGCGGCGATGCGGGCGAGTTCGGGGCCGGCCGGACGCCGGGCACGGCCCCGCAGCGGCGGATCGGCCAGCAGCCGGTCCAGCGCCTCGGTGAAGGCGCGGTGGCGCGGGCTGTCGAGCGCGTCCACGACCTCGGGCCAGGCCCGCCGGTACTCCCGCTCCGACCAGGCCGTCAGCCGCTCGGCGGTGCGCTGCGGCTCGCACTCGGCCGGCAGCTCCCGGGCCGCCGCGAGCAGCCGTTCCCGCAGCACCTCGTGGTCCCTGGCCTGCCCGAGCGCCGCGCCGAGCCACTTCGCCTCGGTCGCCAGGTCCCGGGCGGGGCCGGCGGCGAGCAGCCGGCGGTACGTCCGCAGGGCGCTTCGCAGCCGCCGGCAGGCCACCCGCATCCGGTGGACGGCGTCGGGTTCGTCGGCCCGCACGGCCGGTTCCAGCGCGGCCAGCACCTCGGCCTGCGCCGCCAGCCGGGCCAGCAACGCATCCCCCACCGTGGTCACGCGCTTCGTCAAGGCGCTCACCCCTTCCGAGGCACGACCGGACCTCTCGGGACGGCCGGAGAGGCGGGCGGACTCCGAGAGGCGGGCGGCCGGGCGGGACTCCGGCGGTCCCAGTCCAGCGTAGGGCCGGGGCCGGTGTCGGCGCACCGGCCCATGGGCGGACGGGCGAGGAGCACCCCGCCGCGCGACCGGTGCGCCGACGCGCCCGGCTAGGGCCGGAGTTGGATCGCCAGCGAGAGCGTGTAGCCGACCAGTGCGCCGAAGAAGGCGACGGCGGTGGCGTGACGCGCGGTGAAGGGGAGGCCCGCGAGGGCGGGGTAGAGCAGGACGGCGGACCCGGCGGCCACATCGGCGGCGTACAGGCCGATGGGCGGCACGACGTTGGTGGTGTGGGCGGCCCAGCCGGTGGCCACCAGGAAGCCCGTCAGCAGCACGAACCCGGAGAGCAGGCCGGCGCCGATGGTCGACAGCGCGGGGTGCGGGCCCTCGGCCTCCTCACCCTCGGGGAGTGCGGGGCGCATCCGGTGCGCGGTGGCGAGGCTGGCGACGGCGACCGTGATCGCGGTGGTGGCACCGATCAGCGGGGCGAGGTTCATCTGAGACTCCGGGGCGAGGGGTGGAAGAGGGCGGCCAGCGCGGCCGGGACAAGAACGGTGACGAGCAGGACGACGGCCCACACGGTCGGTTCGAGACCGGGCGGAGCAGGGGGTGCGGACAGCGGCGGCGCGGCCGGGACGGCCGTGGCGGCCACCAGCGCGGGTGCGTGCACGACAGGTGGGGCGGGTGGCGGCGCGGTGGGCGGTGCCTGCGGCACCACCGCCACGGCGGGTACGGCCTTGGCCGGGCGCGGCGCGGGTGAGGCGGGTGCCTCCTGGTGCGGGGCGGCCGCCGGGGCCTCGGCCTTCGCCGGTGCAGGCACCGGGGGCAGCGGGGCCTTCGGCGCAGCCGGGGGCGTGGGCACCGGCTGCGAAGGCTGCGGTGGAGCGGGGACGGACGGTTCCGGAGCCGGCGGCGGGGTGGGCGCGGGCGGATCCGGCACCGCGGGCGGGGACGGCGGGCAGGGCAGCTCCGGAGGCTCCGGCGGCCGAGGTGGATGGGGAGGATGGGGAGGATGGGGAGGATGGGGAGGATGCGGTACGTGGGGCAGGTGAGGCAGATGCGGGAGGTGCGGGAGGTGCGGCGGCCGGGCTACGGGAGCCTCCGGCAGCTCCGGCAACTCGGACAGTTCGGGCAGCGCGGGCAACGCGTGCCACTCGATCAACTCGGGAGCCAAGGAGGGGTGTGGCAAGTGCGACGGGTGGAACACGGGTGGCGAAGGGGCCGTCGGCAGCAGCGGCATCGGCGGCGGCAGCTGAGGGTGGGGGGCATCGTCCATCAGCCGATTGTGCAATCAGCCTGCGCCGGCTGACGGACCACCACCGGCCGTGATCGCGCAACCCATCGCAAGGGTGAACGCCATCGTCGTCCCATCCGGACAGACGACCGATGACACGGCATCCGTTCCCCGTCGGCCGGAGAACCCTGACACACCCTCGTGCCCTGCGCCCACCCCATGGCATACTCCGGAGCATGACGTCCACCCATGCGACCAGGGCCCTGCGGGCTGCGGTGTTCACCGCGCTCGCCGTGCCCCTGTCCGCACTGGGCCAGGTCGTCCTGACCGGCCGCCCGCTACCGCTCACGCTGGTGGCCGCCGCGACCGTCGCAGTCTTCCTGGTCGCGGCCGTGCTGGCCGGGTCCGAGCGCCGGCTGGTGCAGATAACGGCGGTGCTCGTCCCCGTCGAACTGCTGCTCAACACGACCTTCAACCTCGGCCAGGCCACCTGCGCCCCGGCCCTCGGGCCCGACCACCTGCCCACCCGCGGGATGGGCCTGCTGGTCTGCGGCGGAGGCTCGGTGGACGGCTCGTTCCTCTCCGAGCAGCTGGGCCACCCCGGCCCGGTGGCACCCGCCCTGACGCAGCTGTTCGTCCTGCTGGTGCATCTGGCGATCGCGCTCGCCGCCGCCGTCTGGCTGCGCCTGGGCGACGCCGCACTGAGCGGCCTGGCCCGCGCGCTGCGCTCGCTGCGCCAGAGCGTCGCCACCCCGCTGCGGTTCCTGCTGCTGCTCGCCCCGGTGCCGGCCAGGCCGGTGCTGCGGGTGCCCCTGCCGGCCTCCGACCGACCGCGCCCACGGCGCGAGCTCGTCGTACTCAGCCCAGCTCCCCGGCGCGGCCCACCGGTGTTCGCGCCCGCCTGCTGACGCCGTCCGCCCACCCCTGCCGCTCCCGCCGCTCCTGCTCCTAGGAGTGCCGTGCACGAGCCGTGCCGCAGCGGTACGGGCGCCGGGTGTGCGCACTGCTCGACCGAGCCGCGCAAGCACCCCGGCACCGACGGACGGCACCCGGCACGGGCCCCCGCCCCGACCACCGTCCAGCGCCCGCAGGCGCGCCGCCGTACACCGCGCGGCCCTGCGGAACGGCGCGCACCCGCGCCCGCGCAGCCGTACAGGAGTTGACCAGCCATGACCCAGAACCAGAAGCAGAACCAGAACCACGCCGAC
This sequence comes from Kitasatospora sp. NPDC050543, assembly GCF_044457565.1. Taxonomy (NCBI): domain Bacteria; kingdom Bacillati; phylum Actinomycetota; class Actinomycetes; order Kitasatosporales; family Streptomycetaceae; genus Kitasatospora; species Kitasatospora sp. NPDC050543. The sequence continues at coordinate 6,091 of NZ_JBITGZ010000021.1, forward strand.
CGGCTCACCGCACGCGAGCGGATCCAGCAGGCCCACGAGCGCCAGGCCCGCGCCGACCGGCTGCGCCGCCGGATAGTGATCGGCGTGTCGGCCACCGCCCTCCTCGCCCTGGCCGGCGGCACCGCCCTCGCCATCAACGCGGCGAGCTCCGACGGCGCCGCCGCCACGGACACTGTCGATGTCACCGCGGCCTCCGCCCCGCTGGTGGTGCCCGCCAACACCTCCGGCCCCGACGGCACCCTGGTCGTCTACGGCAAGGCCGACGCCCCGCACACCCTCCAGGTGTTCGAGGACTTCCGCTGCCCGGTCTGCAGGACCTTCGAGTCGGCCGACGGCAAGGCCGTCCAGCAGCTCGCGGACGACGGCACCTACAAGATCGAGTACCACCTGGCCGCCTTCCTGGACACCAACCTCGGCGGCAAGGGCTCGCACACGGCACTGGCCGCCGCCGGCGCCGCGCTCAACGAGGGCGTCGACAAGTTCAAGCAGTTCCACGACGTGCTCTACGCCAACCAGCCCGACGAGCGCGAGGACGCCTTCGGCGACGTCAACCACCTGCTCACCCTCGCCGACAAGGTGCCCGGCCTGAAGACCGACGCCTTCACCAAGGCCGTCACCGAGGGCACCTACGCCCCCTGGGCCGCCAAGGTCGCCACCGCCTTCGACTCCAGCGGCGTCACCGGCACCCCCACCGTGAAGCTCGACGGCAAGCCGCTCACGCTGTTCGCGGGTGGCGGCCGGACCATGTCGCCGGAGCAGTTCACCGCACAGATCCAGCAGGCCACCGCCGCACACTGAGCACCGCCGGCCCGGCCGCCACCGGCCGGGCCGGCTCCTCTCCCCTCACCTCGAAGGTCTCTCCAACCTCACCGGAGTGCGCCCATGTCCGCCCCGACCACGCCCGGCCGCCCGCCCATCCCGGCCGGCCGCGCCTTCGCGCTGCTGCTGACGCTGACCGGGCTGCTCGGCCTGATCGCCTCGGCCGTACTGACGCTGGACAAGCTCCGGCTGCTCAAGGACCCCTCGTACATCCCCAGCTGCAACATCAACCCGATCGTCAGCTGCGGCTCGGTGATGCGCAGCGAGCAGGCCGAGGCCTTCGGCTTCCCCAACTCCCTGCTCGGGCTCGCCGGGTTCGCCGCGCTGCTGACGATAGGCATCGCGCTGCTGGCGGGCGCGGCCTTCCACCGCTGGTTCTGGCTCGGCCTCCAGTTGGGCGCACTGCTCGGTCTGGCGATGGTGCACTGGCTGATCACCGCGGCGCTCTACGACATCGGGGCGCTCTGCCCGTACTGCATGGTGGTCTGGGCCGCCACGTTCGCGCTGTTCTGGTACACCACCCTGCACAACCTGCGCGGCGGCGTCATCCCCGTCCCCCGGCCGCTGCGCCCGGTGGTGCGCGAGACCGCCCGCTACCACTGGGCCGTCCCGGCGCTCTGGTACGCCGTCATCGCCCTGCTGGTCCTCAACCGCTTCTGGTACTACTGGCGCACACTCATCTGACGGCCGGCCCTCAAGTGGATGCTGTCCCACCTTGTGATCGACGCCGTGCCGGCCGCCACCTCACTCGCCACGGCGGGGCCCACCACCGTCCTCACCGCCGGTCCGGAGGACCTCACCGCGCTCTGCGGGAACCACGTGACCGTCATCGAGCTCTGACCCCTGCCGCATCACCGGCGCCGGCCCGGGCCGCTCCGCGGGCCACCCGGCTGCGGGCGCGGCGAGGTGTGCTCCGGCCACCGCGCTGCTAGCTGCCGAAGACCTCGCGGCGGAAGGCGGTGCGCAGGTCCGTCAGCAGCTGGATGTCGCGGCTGTAGTGGACCTTGTTGGTGAGCAGCACGGCCCAACGGCCCAGGCTGCGGGAGAGCCAGATCGCCGTACCGGTGAAGCCGTAGTGCATGAAGATCCCGTGGGCCGGGTCCGCTCCGGCCGCGCAGAGCCAGGAGAGGCCGCGGGTCGGGGTGAGGCCGTTGGTGTGCTCGCGCAGGGAGCGCTCGACCCAGTCTTCGCGGGCCGAGGGGCGCAGCAGGGAGGTCAGGAAGAGTCCCAGGTCCCCGGCGGTGGCGAAGGCGCCGGCGCTGCCGCAGACGCCGCCGAGCAGCCGGGCGGACGGGTCGTGCACCACGCCCCTGAGGTAGCCGCCGGTGCTCTCGTGGTACTCGGTGGGAGCGGTGCGCTCCAGCAGCTCGCCGGTGAGCGGGCCGTACCGGGTGTCGGTCATGCCCAGCGGCCGCCAGACCTCGCGGGCGGCGAGTTCGGCGAGCGGGGTGCCGGTGAGCGACCCGACCAGGTAGCCGAGGATGATCGCGGACCGGTCGGTGTACTCGACGGCCTCCCCCGGCGGCCGGTGCAGCGGCGCGGCGAGCACGCCGGCCCGGATCGCGGCCGGGTCGGTGCCGTAGAGCCGCTCGAAGTTGGTCCGCAGGGGGACGCCCGAGGTGTGGGTGAGCAGTCGGCGCGCCGTCAGGGCGCCGACCGGCAGGCCGGTGACCTCCTGCCAGTACGTGCCGAGGGGGTCGTCCAGCGGGAGCCGCCCGGCCTGCCAGAGGGCGCCGACACAGGGCCAGAGGGCGACGATCTTGGTGAGGCTGGCCAGGTCGAAGACGGTGTCCTGGGCCATCGCCGGCCGCGGTGAGCCGCGGCCGGCCGGGCCGGAGCAGCCATGCGCCCGGATGCCCTCGGCGCCGCCGGCCGCCCAGACGGCTCCGACGCCCGCCCGCCGCACGCCCTCCCGTACGAGCGCCGTCAACGGGCCGCTGCCGACCGTCATGTCCCCCGCTGTCATGTCCCCACCTTCCTCGCCGTCGGCGGGGAGCCTACCCAGCTCGCGGCCTGCCGGACCGCGCTGAGCGGGGCGGATCCTGTCGGCGTGTCAGGGGCGGGTCAACGGGCGGGTCAGGGCGCCGGGGCCTCGCCGGCCGGCAGCTCCTTGCCGAGGCAGACGCTCTGCGGGTGGTCGCGGTAGATGCCGAACTTCTGGATCGGGCCGTACCCGGTGGAGGTGTAGAGCGCGATGGCCTCGGGCTGCTCGGTGCCGGTCTCCAGGACGACTCTGACGCGGCCCGCCTCGGCGGCGGTCTCCTCCAGGCGGCGCAGCACCGCGCGGGCCAGGCCCCGGCCGCGCGCGGCCGGCGCGACGAACATCCGCTTGAGCTCCGCGTCGCCGTCCCGCAGGCCGTGCGGGTCGGCCTTCTTGGCGCGCCAGCCGCCGCAGGCCACCGGCTCACCGCCGAGGTAGGCGATCAGGAAGAGACCGGCCGGCGGCTCGAAGTCGTCCGGGTGCATCTGGGTGAGGTCGGGGTCGCCGTAGCGGCGCACGTACTCCTCCTGGACCTCCGCCGAGAGGCGTTGGGCGTCCGGGTGGCCGTAGCCGGTCACTCGTATGTCGACGGTGGTCTCCAGGGTGTTCTCCATGGTGGACCAGCCTACGACGCGGGGGTGCCGGGGCAGGCCCGCGGGCCGCTCGCCCGGCTCGGGGCAGGCGGTGCGCCCGCCCGGGCGGTCAGCGGTCCTCGAAGCGGGCGACCAGGTCCTCCTTGCCGAACATCCGGGCGGTGTCGACGGCGGAGGGGGTGCCGGCGGCCGGGTCCGCGCCGCCCTGGAGCAGGACGTCCAGGACGTCGTCCGCACCCTTGAAGACGGCGCCGGCCAACGGGGTCTGGCCCCGGTCGTTGGCGCGGTCCGGATCGGCGCCCCGCTCCAGCAGCACCTGCACGGTGGCGGCGTGGCCGTGGTACGCGGCCAGCATCAGCAGGGTGTCGCCCCGGTCGTTGGAGAGGTTGGCGGGTGCGCCGGCGTCGACGTAGGCGGCGAGCGTCGCCGAGTCGCCCGTCCGGGCGGCGTCGAAGAGCCGACCCGCCAGTTCGACGACCTCGGCGTCGGGGGTCTGCGGCGTGGGGTCGGCGGAGTCGGCCATGGTGAACCTTTCGACGGAGGGTGACGTACCGCACCGTAGCGGCGGGCGCGGGGGCGATCCAGCGACTGTCCGGAATGTGGCGCCGAGGCCGGGGCGGCCGTGTTCCCGGCGCGCCGCGGCGCGCCGGGAACACGCCCTGCGGGGTAGGACACGCGGGCGCGTTGGTTACGCCGCCGTTCGAGCGAACTTCGGTCGGCCACCGGCTGTTTCCGGCCACCGCCGCGGGAATGCCTCGGCGCAGCCGGGGAGCGGCCCGGCAAGGCCGAACCGGGGCGGTTCGCGTACGCCACCGATCGGCGATCCGAAAGGGAACCACCCATTTGCGCCGTTCCATCATCTATTACTTTTTGTCACGATTAGGGCACTTTCCGTGACGCTGTCCCAGTCACCCTCACCGAGGAGCAGACGCGTGATCCTCTCTATCTCCGGAATCGTCCTGTTCGGCACCATCGCCTTCCTGTTCTTCCGCCGGGACGGACTAAAGCCGTCCCACGCCCTGGTCTGCGCCCTCCTCGGCTTCTACGTGGCGGGCTCCTCCATCGCCCCGAGCATCACGGCCGGCGGCGCCAGCCTGGCCGGCCTGCTCGGCGGCATCAAGTTCTGAGCCGCCACTCCCCGTACGGGCCCGGGCGCGGATCCCACCGCCCCGGGCCCGCCCCTGCTTCACCAGCCCCTGCTCCACCCAGCCCGCTGCTCCACCAGCCCCCACCGACCGTCCCATCCGCCCGGGGAGTCAAGGAATGTCCCTCAACCGCCATCTCACCAAGAGCCGCGACCTCGCCCGTACGGCAGGCGACCACGCCGCCGACATGTTCGCGCCGCTCACCCTCATCGGGCGCGGGCTGCGGCGCCACGCCGAGTGGACCAGGAACCGGTGGCGGGCCACCCCCAAGGACCGGCGCGGCCCCACGCTCTTCCTCGGCGCGGCCTGCCTGGTCGGCATCTTCCTGCTGCCGCACGGGCCACTGTTCGCCCTGGTGGCACTGATGGCCAGCGCCGCCTGGGTGGGACGCTCCCCCAAGGGCCCGCCCACCCCGCCCGAGCCGGACGTCGCCGAGCTCAAGCTCGCCGCGCTGTACACCGCGCTCACCCCGTACCTGGCCGGGCCGGAGGACCTCAGCCCGCTCTACCGCTTCGAGGGGGACTACCGGACGGCCTTCGGCAACTGGGCGTTCGACGGCGACGGGCGGCTGGCCGAGCTGGAGATCACCTACCCGGCATACTTCACCGACACCGAACCGGGCGCCCGGGCCCGGATCGAGCAGGTGATCCAGGGCAAGGCGGGCCGCGCCCGGGAGTACCGCTTCGACTGGGACGAGGAGTCCAACCGGCTGCGGATCAGCGCGCTCGCCCCGCTGCCGACCGACATCGCCGCCCAGCGCTTCGTGACCGCGCCGGGCGAGATCGTGCTCGGCTTCACCGACGAGGCCGGCAGCCCCCGCATGATCCCGGTCAACCAGGCCGGCGTCTCCGCCCAGCAGCCGCCGGTGATCTGGCGCACCGGCCCGCGCAGCTCCGAGCCGCACCTGCTGGCCCTCGGTGCGACCGGCTACGGCACCTCCACCCTGCTCCGCTCGATCGCGCTCCAGGCGCTGCCGTTCGGCGACCTGGTGGTGATCGACGGCGCCGGCACCGGCGAGCACGCCTGCCTGGTCAACCGTCCCGGCGTGCACACCGTGGAGACCAGCCTGCACGGCACGCTGGCGGCCCTGGAGTGGGCGGCGCGCGAGACCGAACGGCGGCTGGCCGCCCTCAACGCCGCCCGGCAGGCCGGCACCCAGCCCCCCGAGGACGCCACCCGCCCGCTCTGGCTGCTGCTGGACCACCCCACCGAGCTCAGCGAGCTCGCCCACGCCGAGGGCCGCCCGGACCCGCAGGACCTGCTGGAGACCCCGCTGCGGCACGGCCGGGCCGCCCGGGTCACCGTGGTGATCGCCGACGACATGGAGGCCCGTGACCGGATCACCCCGGCCGTCCGCGCCACCACCCGCGCCCGGGTCGTCCTCGGCCCGACCACCGCCGACGAGGGACACGCCGCGCTCGGCGCACCCCTGGACATCGCACCCGCCGTGCACGCTCCGGCCGGTCGCGGCTACGCCCGGATCGGCAACACCGCGCCGGTGAGGCTCCAGGTCCCGGCGACGGTGGACCCGCTGGACGACGAGGCACCCGCCCAGCTGCGGGACGCCGTGATCGCGCTGCTCCCGCACCACGACACCCGCACCGAGGCCGCCGCGCCGCCCGTCGAGCCGCCGGCCCGCCCGGAGCACCCCCCGGCCACGCCCGCCACGGCGATGGACGCCCGGCAGGGTGCGGAGGTGGCCGCCGACCCGGTCGCCGACCCCGCCAAGGAGCACTCCGGGGCGCGCCCGCGCCCGGTGTGGTGAGCACCGCCCGAGCGCCCCGCCACCCCCGAGCACCGGGGGCGGGCGGCGCCAGCGGATCCCGTCCCGGTACGCTCGTGGTAGAACGTCGAAACGATCACCCGATGTGAGAGAAGTGACACCTAGGGTGATATCACCGGCCAGATGTGACAAATCGGGCGCCGATGGGTACAAACAGGGACGGCACGACAGACGACGCATGTCCCCGGACGGGAATCTTCGTCGACAGCCGCGCGTTGACCGAACGACGAAGACAGCGACCAACTAGTCCTGTGGGCCATAAGCCCGGGAGGCACGATTCATGAGCGAGCGAGCTCTCCGCGGCACGCGACTCGGGGCCACTAGCTACGAGACCGACCGTGGTATCGATCTGGCTCCCCGCCAGACCGTCGAGTATGCATGTCAGAACGGACACCGATTCGAGGTGCCCTTCTCCGTCGAGGCGGAGATCCCCTCGGCCTGGGAATGCCGCTTCTGTGGCCAGGAGGCAGTACTGCTCGACGGCGATGAGCCGGAAGAGAAGAAGACCAAGCCCACGCGTACCCATTGGGACATGCTGATGGAGCGCCGGACGCGCGAGGAGCTGGAGGAGGTGCTGGCCGAGCGGCTGGCCGTGCTCCGCTCCGGCGGGATGAACCTCGCGGTCCACCCCCGCGACACCCGCAAGAGCGCCTGACCCGGCGCCCGCCACGGCGGGCGCACTCGAAAAGGGGCCCTGAGTGATCAGGGCCCCTTTCGCGTACCCGCGTCCGCCCTACGCGCTGCGGCCTTCACGCGCTGGTGCCCTCACGCGATCCGGCCCTCTCGCGATCCGGCTGCTCAGCCGGCGATCGGCGGGCGGTACTCCAGGTCCGGGCCCTGCGGGTCCCGCGGACCCTGCCCGGGCTCCACCACCTCGCCCTGGATCAATTTGCCGTCGGGGCGGTGGATGCGCAGCTGCTCCTGCAACCGCACCGCGTCGGCGAAGGGCGCGGCGCCGGCGGGCGAGGTGCTGCGCAGCGCCGTACCGGCCAGCCGGCGGCCGCCCGCACGCCAGAGCGCCCGGGTCGGCGGGAACAGCAGGGTGAGCGCGAGCACGTCCGAGAGGAAGCCGGGGATGATCAGCAGCAGCCCGGCGAGCACCGTCAGGCTGGTACCGGTCTGGACCTGCCGGGGCCTGGGGTCACGGGTCTGGTCGATCGCCGCGGACAGCGCCCTGCGCCCGGCCCGCTTGATCAGCCAGCCGCCGAGCAACACGCCGCCGGCGAGCAGCAGCAGGACGCCGAAGCCGCCGAGCACCGAGGCGACCTGGATCAGCAGCCAGATCTCCAGCACCAGCCACAGGGTGATCAGCAGCGGCAGCACCCGCCGGAGCTTGCCCCTGGGGGCCGGACGGGCGGGGGTAGCTTGCTGGGTCACGGTACGAATCCACTCCATCGCGGTGCTCTGCGCACCGGCCCGGGGAAGTCCGGGCCGGCTACGGCACCACCTGGGACAACGAACCCGCCTCGCCGCGTGTTCCGACGCCGGCGTCGGTGCCGGGCTCGGCGGGCGCCGTGGACGCGGAGGGATCGGCGGGCGCAGCAGGTGCGGCCGGTGCGGTGGGCTTGTTGGGCGCGGCGGACTCGGCCGCGCTCCGGGCGGGCGCTGCGGCGGCGTCACCCTCGGCGGGGTGGCCGGCGACTGTCCGCCTGCGCCGGCCCGCCAGCACGCCCGCGCCGCAGGCCAGCAGGCCCGCGACGGCCAGCGTCCACTCGGGCGCCGCGCCGACCCGGTCGGCGACGGTGGTGCCGTCGCGCAGCGGCACCACGGCGGACAGCTCGGCGGCGGTCAGCTCGTGGGTGCGGCTGACGATCGAGCCGTCGGGGGCGATCACGGCGCTGATGCCGCTGGTGGCGGCGATCAGCACGGCCCGGCCGTGCTCGACGGCCCGCAGCCTGGACATCGCCAGCTGCTGGTCGGGCTGGCCGCTCAGCGCGTAGGTGGCGTTGTTGGTCTGCACCACCAGCACCCGGGCGCCCTTGTTGACGGTGTCGCGGACGATCTCGTCGTAGGCGACCTCGAAGCAGATCACGTCGCCGATCTTCGCCGGGCCGAGCTGCATCACGCCGGTGGTGGTGCCGGGGTAGAAGTCGCGGGCGACCCGCTGGAGGCGGGTGATGACCTTGGAGAGCTGGTCACGGAACGGCACGTACTCGCCGAAGGGCACCGGGTGCTGCTTGGTGTACGAGGCGCCCGGGCCCGTCCTGGGATCCCAGACGATGCCCTCGTTCTGCACGTGCTGCTCGTCCGGGCCGTCCACCAGCGTGCCGACCAGTGTCGGGACGCCGATCCGGCGCACGGCGTCGTCGATCCTGCGGTACGCGGCCGGATCGCCGAAGGGGTCCAGGTCGGAGGAGTTCTCCGGCCAGATCACCACGTCGGGACGCTCGGCGCGGCCCGCCGCGATGTCGGCGGCCAGCCGCTCGGTCGCCGAGGCGTGGTTGTTGAGGACCATCATCGGGCGGCCGAGGAAGTCCATGCCCGGGTTGGGCACGTTGCCCTGGATGACGGCGACCTTGAAGGTGTCGGCCGGCGCGGTCGGGACGGGCACCAGGTACCCGGCGAGGATCGCCGCCACCGCGCCGAGCGAGGCCAGGGCGGCGGCGCGCGGGGCCCGGCGCGGGCCTGGGCGCAGCCGCAGCCCCGCCCAGGCCAGCAGGGTGCCGCAGAGCGCGACGGCGAAGGTCACCAGCGGCGCTCCGCCGAGCGCGGCGAGCGGGGTGAAGGGGGTGGCGGTGTTGGCGAAGGCCAGCCGGCCCCAGGGGAAGCCGCCCAGCGGGAGGCGGTCGCGTGCCCACTCCTGGGTGACCCAGAGGCAGGCCGCCCACAGCGGCCAGGCGCGCAGCCGTGAGGAGACGGCGAGCGCGGCGCCGAGGGCGGCCAGGAACAGCGCCTCGACGATGGACAGGCCGATCATCGCGTCCGGCCCGACCACGGTGAGCCAGCTGAGCAGAAGGACGAAGAACGGCAGGCCGAAGGCGAAGCCCGTCCAGGCGCCCTGACGGGCCGTACGGCCGCGGGTGAGCAGCGAGAGCCCGGCGACGCCGACGATCGACAGCGGCCACAGGTCGTACGGCGGGAAGGCCAGGCCGAGGAGCAGGCCGCACAGCACCGCGAGCGCCGTCCGGGGGAGCCCGGCGCGGACCTTGGCGAGGGCGCGGGCGGCCCGCCCGGAGGCCGGTGCCCGGGAGGCCTGCGCCTCGGGGGCCGCCTCGGGCTGCTCCTGCGTGACGGGCAGTGCCACCTGCGCACCATCTCTCTGGTCGTACTGTTCGCGCGTCTTGCACCGTCCGTAGTTCGGACGCTGTCCGAAGACGGTACCCCGGAATGCCCGGCACCGGGATCTCAGGATGATCTCGCTCGGGCCGGGCCGGGCCGGTCCGGGCGGGCTGCGCCCCGGGCGTGGGTGGCTCAGGCCTGGTGGACGGTGCGGCCGCGGACCACGGTGCGCAGGCAGACCGGCAGCGGGCGGCCGGGCGTGAGGTCGGGCAGGCCGGGGGTGCCGGAGCGGGGGTCGGTGGACCAGCCGGCGACCCGGGAGTCCGGGGCCTGGACGACCAGCTCCCGCGCCGCCCACACCGCGTAGCTGGCGGCCGCGCCGGGCACCAGCACACCGTCCTGGTCGCGGCCCAGCGCCCGCCAGCCGCCCCGGGTGTGGGCGGTGAAGGCGGCCCGGACGGAGATCCGGTGCTCGGGAGTGCGGTGGAAGGCCGCGGCACGGACGGTACCCCACGGGTCGAGGGCGGTGACGGGCGCGTCCGAGCCGAAGGCCAGCGGCACCCCGGCGCGCAGCAGCGCGGCGAACGGGTTGAGCGCGGCGGCCCTGGCGGCGCCCAGGCGCTGCGCGTACATGCCCTCGGGCCCGCCCCAGGCGGCGTCGAACGCGGGCTGGACGGAGGCGACCAGGCCGAGCTCGCCGAAGGCGGCGACGGACTTGTCGTCCAGCGTCTCGGCGTGCTCGACGCGGTGGCGCAGTGCCCTCACCCGGGCGAGACCGACCCGGTCGCCGGCCGCGCGCACGCCGTCCAGGACGGCGGTGATCGCGGCGTCGCCGATGGCGTGGAAGCCGGCCTGCAGGCCCGCCTCGGTGCAGGCCGCGACGTGGTCGGCGATCTGCTCGGTGGTCAGGTACGCGGTGCCGGTGTGCGGCGCGTCCGCGTAGGGGACGTGCAGACAGGCGGTGTGCGAGCCGAACGCGCCGTCCACGAAGAGGTCCCCGCCGGCGCCCACGGCGCCGAGGCGGCGGGCGGTCTCCACCCCGCTGCGGCCGGGGCCGCCGAGCTCGCCCCAGTAGCCGAAAACCTCGGGGCCCTCGCCTTCGGCGGCGAGCGCGAGCAGCTCGGCCAGGTCGTCCTCGGAGGAGATGTCGGGGCCGGCGCACTCGTGCAGCGAGCCGATGCCGAGCTCGGCGGCGCGGGCGAGGGTGGCGCGCTGTGCGCGGCGGCGCTGCTCGGAGCCGACGTGGGCGAGGGCGGTCCGGCGGACGGCGTGGTGGGCCTCGCGGGCCAGCGGGCCCTCGGCGGTGTGGCCGGGCTCGTCGGCGAGGCCCGGGGTGAGGGCGCGCAGGGCGGTGGAGGCGAGCGCGGAGTGGACGTCGGTGCGGGAGAGGTAGAGGGCGGCGCCGCCGGCCGCCTCGTCGAGCTCGGCGAGGGTCGGCGGGCGCCCCTCGGGCCAGGCGGTCTGGTCCCAGCCGTGGCCGATCAGGACGCCGTCGCCCGGGTGGGCGGCGGCGAAGGCGGCGATCCGGGCGAGGGCCTCGGCGAGCGAGGGGCAGCCGGTCAGGTCGAGGCCGGTGAGCGCCAGACCGGCGGCGGTGGCGTGCACGTGGGCGTCCACGAAGGCGGGGGTGACCAGCGCACCGTCGAGCTCGACGATCTCGTCCGCGATGTCGGCGTAGGCCTCGGCCGCGCCGTCGCTGCCGACCCAGGCGACGTGTTCGCCCTCGACGAGCATCGCGGTGGCGAAGGGGTCGGCGGGGCTGTAGACGGAGCCGCCGCGCAGCAGCACGGTCCGGGAGGTGCGTTCGGTCATGCGCACCAGTCTGCACCCGTACGGACGGCCCCCGTCCTCCGGGGCGCGGCCTTGCGGGGGCGGGCGGCCCCTCGTGGGGGCGCCTGGCCGGCGGTGAGCCGCCCGGCGCGCCCCGGCCGGCTCAGATCTTGGGGGGCCGGGCCTCGTACGGGGTGGAGAGCACGACGGTGGTGCGGGTGGAGACCCCGGCGGCGCTGCGGATGCGGGCGAGCAGGTCCTCCAGGTCACCCGGGGCGCCGACGCGGACCTTGAGGATGTAGTTCTCCTCGCCGGCGACGCTGTGGCAGGCCTCGATCTCGGGCAGGCCGGCGAGACGCTCGGGGGTGTCGTCGGGCGCGCTGGGGTCGAAGGGTTTGACCGAGATGAAGGCGGTCAGCGCCAGGTCGACGGCGTCGGGGTCGACGATCGCGGTGTAGCCGCGGATCACCCCGCGCTGTTCGAGGCGGCGCACCCGCTGGTGCACCGCCGAGGTGGACAGGCCGGTGGCCTTGCCCAGGTCCGTGTAGCTCATCCGGCCGTCCGCGAGGAGCAGCTGAACGATGCGCTGATCGACATCCTCCACAAGGCGCAAACCTACTGCCCCCGGGGGTGGATTGCCGACCGTTGGGATACCACCGGGGGCGCGTACCCGCCACCGGGCGCCGGAGGGCGCGGCGTGCGGCGCACCGGCCGTGGGAGAGGTGCGGGCGGGCTACGGGCGGGCACATGCCGGGTGAATGTGGCGAACGACACACCTGATGCATCACAGTGCCACGGACCGCAGGATTATGAGCTGACCACTGCGGGAAGTGCTGGTTGTGGCCCTGGCCGACCCGGCCGGGCCCGATCCGAGGGGGATCAGCATGCCCACTGCCGACCAGCGCTCGCTGAGCGCGGACGACGCCCACGATACGAGCGACCGCGAGGACTTCGCGGTCGCGTACGGCCCGACCCCGGGGGCGGACCCGGGCGAGGCCGACACCTGGGAGATCATCCGGGTGCACTGCCCGGCGTGCGACCGCCCGATCGCCCTGGTGGGCGACGAGGAGCGGCTGCCGCAGCACGCCGTACTGCCGACCGCCTGGCACCCCTTCTCCCCCGCGCTCTGCGCGGGTTCCGGCGCGCCGACGGACGACCTGCCCGAGGTGGACCTCGCGGCGGACTCCGTCGCCCCCGGCCTGGAGGACCTGCTGGCGCTGCCGGCCGCGCTGGACTGGCGTACCCAGCCCTTCTCGCACGCCTTCGGCCACAGCCCCGTCCACACACCTGCGGCGCGGGTGCCGGCCCAGCGCTCGCGGCCCCAGCTGGCCCGCCGCTGACGCTGGCGACCACGGGAGCCGGCCGCCGGCCGCCCCGGGGAACACCCCGGAGCCTGCACGGCACGGCTGTCGCGCCGCGCCGTCACGCGGCACCGGGCGGGCGCCGCCTGCGCTGCGGCGCCCGCCCGGCGGGAGCTCCCGGGTGCCGGGGGGCCGGCTCCCCGATCGTACGAAGCAACCGCCCCCGGCTACGTGGCCCGCATCGAGCGGGCCCGCAGCCGGGGGCGGCAGCGGTTCAGCCGGTTCAGCCGGCCGTGAGGTGGCGGCCGATGACCAGCCGCTGGATCTGGTTGGTGCCCTCGACGATCTGCAGCACCTTCGCCTCACGCATGTACCGCTCGGCCGGGAAGTCCTGGGTGTAGCCGTACCCGCCCAGCACCTGCACCGCGTCGGTGGTGACCCGCATCGCGGCGTCGGTGCAGAACAGCTTGGCCATCGCCGCCTCCTTGGAGAAGGACAGCCCGGCATCGCGGCGGCGGGCCGCGGCGAGGTAGAGCGAGCGGCCGGCCTCGATCTGGGTGGCCATGTCCGCGAGCATGAACGACAGGCCCTGGAACTCCGCGATCGGGCGGCCGAACTGGCGCCGGGTACGGGCGTAGTCGGTGGCGAGGTCCAGCGCGGCCTGGGCGACGCCCACCGCACAGGCGGCGATGCCCAGCCGGCCCGAGTCCAGTGCGGAGAGCGCGATCTGGAAGCCCTGGCCCTCCGCGCCGATCAGGCGCTCGCGCCCCACCCGCACACCGTCGAAGTGGATCTGCGCCGTCGGCGAGGAGCGCATGCCCATCTTGTGCTCCGGCGGCGCCGCCGAGAGCCCGGCCGCCCCTGCCGGCACCAGCAGGCAGCTGATGCCGCGCGAGCCGTCCTCGCCGGTGCGGACCAGGGCGCTGTAGAAGTCCGCCTGGCCACCGTGGGTGATCCACGCCTTGGTGCCGCTGACGATGTAGTCCTCACCGTCCAGGTCGGCGCGGGTGCGCAGGGCGGCGGCGTCGGAGCCGGACTGCGGCTCGGAGAGGCAGTACGCGCCCAGCTGGTCGCCGCCGAGCATGCCGGGCAGCCACTCGGCGCGCTGCTCGTCGGTGCCGAAGGTGGCCAGGGCGTGACAGGAGAGGGTGTGGACGCTGACGCCGAGCCCCACCGCCAGCCAGCCCGCGGCGAGCTCCTCCAGCACCTGGAGGTAGACCTCGTACGGCTGCTCGCCGCCGCCGTGCTCCTCGCCGTACGGCAGGGAGAGCAGGCCGGCCTCGCCGAGCGTGCGGAACACCTCGCGGGGGAAGCGCCCGGCGGCCTCGTCCTCGGCGGCGCGGGGCTGGATCTCGCGCTGGACGAGGTCCCGGGTGAGGCTCAGGAGCTCCCTGGCCTCCTCGCTGGGCAGCTGACGGTCCACGGCTTTCGCGGGTGCGGGGCTCATGGCGGTAGGTCGCCTCCTCGATCGGGCACCGGGCCCCGTGGTGGCGGGCCCGGCACGGGGTTGGCAGGTCGGCCCGACCGGCACCGGATTGCGGTGAACGGTCGTTCACATGCGTGGCGATGTGAGTATGCCCGATCCTGGGCCGCCCGTCACGACCTGCGCTCTCTCACCGTCCGTGAGGGAGCGGCCTTCGCCGTAGAGTGGCCGGTGTGGCTGATTCGGACGGTGTCCAGGGCGGCTCCGCCGAGCTGACCGCGCTCGCCGCGGAGCTCGCCGCGCTGCCGCCCTCCTGCGGGCCGGTGCGGCTGATCGCCGTGGACGGGCACGCCGGCTCCGGCAAGACCACCTTCGCCACCGCCCTGGCGGCCGCCCTCGGCGGCGCCCCGGTGGTGCACCTGGATGATCTCGCCACCCACGAGGAGCTGTTCGGCTGGGTCGGCCGGCTGCGCGCCCAGGTCCTCGAGCCGCTGGCCGCCGGACGGGACGCCGAGCACCGCGTCTACGACTGGACCCTGCGCGAGTTCGCGACCGTGCGGCGGGTGCCGGCCGCGCCCGTGGTCCTGGTCGAGGGGGTGGGCGCCGGCCGGCGGGAGCTGCGTCCCTGGCTGGCCGGGCTGATCTGGATGGAGCTCGGCCCGGAGGAGTCGCGCCGACGCGGCGAGCGGCGGGACGGCCCTGCACTGGCCGACTTCTGGGCCGGCTGGGCGCTCGCCGAACGGGCGCACTTCACCGACGACCCGTCCCGTCCGCACGCGCAGCTGAGAATTGACGGCGTGACCGGGCGGATTGTCCCGGACACCCCCCGTGAACTGCGGGCATGCCCTTGACCGGTCGCACCGGGACGAACTAGGTTCTCACTCGTTGCAGCGTTTGTTGAGCGAGCAACATCAGACACGGCATCTCCGGTTTGTTCCCCCGTGAGCCGGAGGTGCCGTTCTCCTCCCCGCACACCAACCGCCGTGCCGCCGCTTTCATTTGACCTGGCGCGGCACCCTTCCGGATCAGCGCAGCGCCGGTACGATTCCAGGCAGGCGCATGTGCGCCCCGGGGGCTCTTCGACTACTGGCGGACCCTTAGCCGACGGGCCTCGATGCACACCGCGGGGGGCGTGAGTGACGACGGTGGAGAGTTCCGACAGCAACAACTCGGGTGGCGGGGGCCCCAACAGGCTCGCCGACCGCGCCTGGCTGCGCGCCATGGACGCCTACACGGCGGGAGCGTACGCCCGCGCCGAGGAGGAGTTCCGCGCGGCCGTCCAGCTGGACCCGGGGATGGCCGACGCCTGGCTCGGGCTGCACGCCCTGCGTTGCGACACCTCGGGCGCCCTGCTGGCGATGCACCGGCACCAGAAACGTTTCGGCGAGCAGCGGCTGCGCCACCGACGGCCCCTCAGCTCCTGGTACTGGCTGGGCTGGTGGGTCCAGCCGGTCCTGGAGGACGCCCGCGATCTCGCCCTCGCGCACGCCTCGCACTGGCTGGACGGGAGGCACCTGAGCGAGCTGGACCGCGCGCTCGAACTCTGCCCTCCCGCCGAGCAGGACGCCTCCGTACGCTTCCTGCACGCCTGCCGCTCCTACCTGCTCAAGGACTGGGAGCAGCTGATCCGGGACACCGACCGGCTGCTGGACGACCCGCTGCTGGGCATCGAGGCCGGGCTGTTCAGCGGCATGGCCAGGGTCCGGCTGGACATGTGCGCGCAGGCCCAGGGCCCACTGGCCGCCTCGCTCGCCCGCTGCCGCTCCGAGCAGCCGCAGCGCAAGGAGCTGCGCTATTGGCTGGCCCGGGCGTACGAGGGTGCCGGGCGCAGCGCCGCCGCCCTGCCGTTGTACCGGGCCGTGCACCGCGCCGACCCGGCGTTCATGGACGCCGCCGCCCGGCTGGCGGCCATCGCCGCCGAGGACGGGCTGGTGGACGCGCTGCTGGAGAGCATGCCCGGGGTGGGCGCGGGCGGCGGGCGGGACTCGGGCACCGACGGGCTCGGCGGGGACGGGTACGGGACGGACGGCTACGACGTCGACGAGGAGGTCGAGACGGAGGACGCTTACGCGGCGCAGGACGACCTCTGCCCCGAGCAGGGCTTCGCCCCGGACGACTTCGAGACGGACGAGGGCCTCTCGGCACCGGCGGCCCCTCAGGAGGGGTACGGCGGCGGGCAGGAGGGCTTCCCGGGCATCCAGGGCGCCCTGGACGGCTTCGGGGCCGGGCAGTCCGGCGGCGCACCGGGTGACCCCGGCGACCCCGGGGCATCCTCGCCGCAGACCGCGGGCGAGCGCGCCGACTCCCCCGGCGGGCCGTCCGCCGCCACCCCCGCCCCACCGGCCCGCCCCGCCGCACTCACGCCGCACACCGGCCCGCCCGCGCTCGGCGGCCGCGCGGCCGGCCAGGAGGAACTGGACGCGGCGCTCGCGGCGCTGGAGCGGATGGTGGGGCTGGAGCCGGTGAAGCGCCAGGTCCGCGCGCTCTCCGCGCAGCTGCGGATGTCGCGACTGCGGGCGGGCCAGGGCCTGCCCGTGCAGCCGCCCAAGCGCCACTTCGTCTTCTCCGGCCCGTCCGGCACCGGCAAGACCACGGTGGCCCGGATCCTCGGCCGGGTGTTCCACGCCCTCGGCCTGCTCTCCGGCGACCACCTGGTGGAGGCCCAGCGAGCGGACCTGGTCGGCGAGTTCCTCGGCCAGACGGCCGTCAAGGCGAACGAGCTGATCGACTCCGCGCTGGACGGCGTGCTCTTCATCGACGAGGCCTACAGCCTCTCCAACTCCGGCTACAGCAAGGGCGACGCGTACGGCGACGAGGCCCTTCAGGTGCTGCTCAAGCGGGCCGAGGACAACCGCGACCGGCTGGTGGTGATCCTGGCCGGCTACCCCGAGGGCATGAACCGGCTGCTGGCCACCAACCCCGGCCTCAACTCCCGCTTCACCACCCGGGTCGACTTCCCCAGCTACCGCCCGGGCGAGCTGACCGCGATCGGCGCCACCCTGGCCGAACGGGACGGCGACAGCTGGGACGAGGACGCGGCGGAGGAGCTCGGCTCGATCTGCGCACACGTGGTCCGCGAGGGCTGGATCGACGAGCTCGGCAACGGACGCTTCATGCGCACGCTCTACGAGAAGTCCTGCGCCTACCGCGACCTGCGGCTCTCGCTGCTGCGCGAGCCGCCCGGCCGGGAGGACCTCGCCACGCTGCGACTGCCGGACCTCGTCCAGGCGTACGGGGAGCTGATCGACGGCCGCGGCTGAGCCGCCCGGCCCACCTCTGGCAGCAGGCGCCGGCCGCCACCGGTGCCACACAGGTCGCACACTGCACATCCACCACGTGCACCCTGCGGTGTCAAGACATCTCCACCGGACGTTCAGGTGTTCTATTCACGCCAACTCCCCTTCGCGTGCCGACCATTGCCTGACAGGACGCCGCATCCGTAGGTACACAGATCCCTGGCCGGACTGGCCGTGGGACCGCGGGGGCGCGGGCGGTGGCTGACACACCGCCGGTCCGTCCGTCCGGCCTGCGCCGGCCGATCCCGTTCCACTCGACAGGGGAGACAAGAGTGAACACGAAGATCTGGCGCCGGGCTGCCACGACAGCCGCCGTCACCCTGCTCGGCATCGCGACGCTGGCCGGCACCGCCGCGGCCCAGCCGGTCGCCGGCCCCGCACCCGCACCCGCACCCGCACCCGCCGCCGCGTCGGCCGCCGCCCCGGCACCCGGTGCCCACATCACCTACAACCCGAACGCCAAGCCCGGGTCCTGGGAGAACCCGGTGATCCTCTCCGACAAGCCCGCGGCCGGGCCCACATCACTGGCCGCGAGCAGCTGTGGCGACCTGGGGGTGTACTGGTGCACCTTCGCCCAGTACAACTTCGGCTGGGTGAAGCTGGCGACCTCGCTCGGCGGCGACCACCACGAGTACGCGACCGCCCAGGGTTACGCCAGCGGCAACTTCCAGGTCTACCTGGACCGTTCGTCCAACAACGGCACCAGCTGGCAGGGCCGGATCAACGTCTCCACCAACGACACCGGCTGGACGGACAGCCTGTACGACGGCCCGCCCTACGTGACGCGCGGGTGCATCTACAGCATGGACCGCGGCGTGGTCGGCTGCACCGTCTGGCACTGACCGCCGCCCGGGGCGTCCTCCCCGTACGGAGGACGGATCCGGCCGGCCGGGCTGATGCCTGACGCCTGACGCACGAACGGGGGGGGGAGCAGCGGCGGCCGCTCCTCCCCCCGCCCGGGCTCGGGGGCGAACTTCGGCGGTCCTGCGCAGTAGCTCAGTCGACCAGCCCACCGGGCGTCGGCACCCCCTGGCCGGCCAGCACCGCGGCCTCGATCCGTGGGTCCAGCCCGACGACCGGCCGGTCGGGCCGCTGCGGCGCCACCCCGCCGATGCTGCGCAGCCAGGCCCAGGTGTCGGCCACCGTCTCCTCGGCCGGCCGGCAGTCCAGCCCCGCGGCCAGCGCCTTGGCGACGCCGCGCCGGTGCATGTGGGCGTAGTCCTCGCCCGGCGGCAGCCAGATCGGCAGGTCCATCCACGGCTGGATCCCGGCGGCGAGGATCGGCTCGGGGTCGGTCCAGCGCAGCTCGGCGTCCGAGCCGGTGACGCGGGCGCAGGCCTCCAACAGCTCAGCGGTGGTGGTGTGCCCCGGCGCCGAGACCAGGTTGTAGGCGCCGCCGAGGCCCTGTTCCACGGCGTCCAGCATCCAGTTCGCCAGGTCGCGGACATCGATGTACTGGAGTTCCAGGTCACGCGGCCCGGGCGCGAGCACCGGACCGCCCTTCGCGATCCGGCCGAGCCACCAGGGCAGCCGACCGATGTTCTCGCCCGGGCCGATGATCAGACCCGCCCGGGCCAGCAGCGCCCGCTCGCCGAAGGCGTCGACCACGGCCAGCTCGGCACCGCGCTTGGCGCGGGCGTAGTCCCCGTCCTCGGAGTCGTCGGGTGAGCCGTCCACCAGCGGCGCGGCCTCGTCGACGCCCGCCGCGGAGGGGTACACGTACACCGAACAGCTGGAGACGTAGACATAGCGGCCGACCCGCTCGGCCAGCAGCCGCGCCGCGTCCCGTACCGCCGAGGGCGCCCCCGACCAGGTGTCCAGCACGGCGTCCCACTCGCCCTCGGCGAGCGCTGCCAGGCCGTCCGGGGCCGTGCGGTCGCCGTGCAGCGCGGTGACCCCCGGTGGGGGCGCGTGGTGCCCCCGGTGAAAGACCGTCACCTCCCAACCTCGTTCCAGTGCCGCGTCGGTGACGGCGCGACCGGCGAACTCCGTCCCACCCAGTATCAGAAGCTTCATGACGCCAACCCTGCCCGCCGAGGGCCGCCGGGGGAACGGCTGCACGCTCTCGGCGGAATCGCCCAGAGCGGAAGCGGAGCCGGGGATGGGGGCGGACCCGGGCCGGGGCCCGACGGGTGATCCTGGCGCGGGTCGCGGTGTGACGTCCGGGCCTGCGCGATGCGGCCCGCCGATACTGCGGGCATGAGACGAACCCGCCTGACGACGCTGCTCTGCGTCACGATGCTCATCGCCGCAAGTGCCCAGGTCACGGCCACCGCCGGGCCCCTGGCCACCGGCTCGGCCCCCTCCGGCGACGGAAGCGGGAGGGACCGGCCGTGCGTCAGTTCCCCGCGCCCCGACGGCGGCCAGGCCCGCGAGGTGCTGCGGATCGCCGAACAGGCCAAGGAGGAGCTGGGCCTCGCGTCCGTCGTCCTGCGTGTCACCGTCGACGGGCGGGAGGTCATCACCGACGCACTCGGCGAGTCGATGACCGGGGTCCCGGCCGAGCCCGCCATGCACTTCCGCGCCGGCTCGGTGGCGATCGCCTTCATGGGAACCGTCCTGCTGCAACTCGTCGAGGAGGGCAAGGCGGGCCTCGACGACCCCGTCTCACGCTGGCTGCCCGACGCCCCGTACGCCGAGCAGATCACGCTGCGCATGCTCGGCAGCTCCACCTCGGGGCTCGCCGACTACGTCACCGACCCCGCCTTCCTCGCCGAGCTGGAGGCCGCTCCCTTCCGTCAGTGGACGCCCGAGGAGCTGGTGGGCATCTCGACGAGCAAGCCCCTCTGGTACGACCCGGGCACCAACTGGAGCTACTCGCACGCCAACTTCGTGCTTCTCGGCGCAGCCCTGGAGAAGATCGCCGGGACCCGGCTCGACCACCTGCTCCAGCAGCGCGTGATGGGCCCGCTCGGCCTGCACGAGACCCGCAACAACTTCACGCCCGACATCCCGGCACCCGTCCTGCACGCCTTCACCTCCGAACGGGGGAAGTACGAGGAGTCCACCTTCTGGAACCCGTCGTGGACCACCGCCCCGGGCGCGGTCATCACCACCGACATCTGCGACCTGGCCCGCTCGGCGGTGGCCATCGGCTCCGGTGAGCTGCTCTCCCCCGCCGCATTCCGGGTGCAGCTCGACCCCGGCACGGTCGGTCTGGGCGGCCCCACGGCCACCTGTCCCGAGACCGTCTGCCGTGCGAACACCGAGGCGACCCACTTCGGCCTGGGCGTGATCGTCGTGGACGACTGGATCATCCAGAACCCGTCCTTCTCCGGCTACGCCGCCATGCAGGCCTACCTGCCCTGCGAGCGGGTGGCCATCGCCGTCACGACGACCAAGGGCCCCGACACCCCCGACGGCAACACCTCCGAGACCATCGCACGCCGCATCAGCGCCGTCGTCGCCCCCGGCCACCCGCTGCCCCCGCCGCAGTAGCGAGCCATGGTCACGAGCGTAGCAGCGGGGTCACCCCTCCTCCTGGTAGCTGATGTCGTACCTGGCCGCGATGGGGTTGATCTTGGCGGGGTCCAGCCGTCCTTCGGTGAGGACGGCTGGCCCCGCCTCGATCAGGTCTTCCAGGTAGTGCTCCCACCCGCCGGGCGAGGAGATCTGCAGGACGCGCGGGGGCCGGTCGCCGGCGCGGCGCAGCGCATGCGGGACGCCACGCGGAAGCAGTACGAACGTCCCCTGGGGGGCGAGGTGCGTCCGGTCGTCGAACTCGATCTCCAGGACGCCGTCGAGCACGTAGATGCACTCGTCCGCGCGGTGGTGGGTGTGCCGCGGGATGTCCTTCGCCACGGTCACCTCCAGCAGCGAGAAGCGCCCCTCGGTGTCCTCGGTCGTGGCCTTGACGGCGAACGCGGGCGGCATCGGGATCCGGCCGGGCCGCGCGGCCCCCGGGTCCAGCAGGATGAAACGGTCTCCGGGCATGGGCATGGGCATACGTATGGCCCCTCCTTGTATGACACAATCGGAACCGGAATCCGATTCCGAATTGAGTCTAGGCAGGGGAGTCCTCAGCTTGTCAACGCCTTCGACACCCGCCGGCCGGCGGCCGCGCGCCGACGCGGAGCGCAACCGAGACCGGGTACTGACGGCAGCACGTGCGCTGTTCGAGGAACGCGGCGACGAGGTCCAGATGCCCGAGGTGGCACGCGCCGCCGGCGTCGGCATCGGCACGGTCTACCGGCACTTCCCGACCCGGCGGGCCCTGATCGAGGCCACGGCGGAGCACCGGTTCGCCGCGATCCTGGAGTTCGCCCGCACCGAGAGCCGGCGCGACCCCGGGTCGGGCCAGGGGCTGGCCCGCTACCTCCGCCATGTCGGTCAGGTACTGGCCGAGGACAAGGGCCTGTCCGCCTCCGTCGTGGCCACCATGGGCTCCTCGGCACCTCAGGGCGAGCTGCTGGCACAGCTCCAG
Organism: Kitasatospora sp. NPDC050543; assembly: GCF_044457565.1. NCBI lineage: Bacteria > Bacillati > Actinomycetota > Actinomycetes > Kitasatosporales > Streptomycetaceae > Kitasatospora > Kitasatospora sp. NPDC050543. The sequence continues at coordinate 27,844 of NZ_JBITGZ010000021.1, forward strand.
GAGGCGGTCGAGGCCCTGATCGCCCAGGACCGCGCCGCCGGCACCCTCCGGCCGGACGTGTCCGTCGCGGACGTCTACATGATCGTCGGCGGCCTCTCGAACATCATCCGCACCGCGAGCGGCGACTGGCGCCGCTTCGTCGAGCTCACCTTCACCGGGCTGCGCCCACGCCCGGACAGCTGACCGGCCGACGCCCACTCCAGCCCCCACCGGAGGGCGGTCACGGGGTGGCGTCAGGCCGCGGCCGGGCGATGGTCGGGGTCGTGGACCTCGCCGACGAGTTCCTCGACCACGTCCTCCAGGGCGATCAGGCCCAGGGTGTGGCCGTCCTCGTCGACGACGGCGGCCAGGTGGGCGGCGGCCCGGCGCATCGCGCCGAGGGAGTCGTCCAGCGGGACGTTGCGGCGCAGGACGGGGATCGGGCGCCAGAGGCGGGCCGGGACGGGAGCGGACGGATCGTCGACGTCCAGGATGTCCTTGACGTGGAGGTAGCCGACGAAGCCGTTCTCGCGTACGTCACCGTCCACGACGGGGAAGCGCGAGAAGCCGGTGCGTACCGCCAGGCCCTCGATCTGCTCGGCGGTCACCTTGGTGTCGACGGTCACCAGCTGGTCCGGCGGCAGCAGGACCTCCGTCACCGGGCGGTGGCCCAGCTCCAACGCGTCCTCCAGGCGCTCCTGGCGCTCCTCGTCCAGCAGGCCCGCGTCCTTCGAGTCGACCAGCAGGTACATCAGCTGCTCGATGGTGAAGACCGACTCGACCTCGTCCCTGGCCTCCACCTTGAACAGCCGCAGCACGGCGTTGGCGAAGGCGTTCAGGAAGCGGATCACCGGCGCGAGCACCCGGGCCAGCCGGTCGAGCGGCGGGCCGAGCCAGAGCGCGGCCTTCTCGGGGCCGGCCAGGGCGAGGTTCTTGGGCACCATCTCGCCCATCACCATGTGCAGGAACACCACCAGGCTCAGCGCCAGCCCGTACGAGAGCGGGTGCATCAGGCTCTCCGGCACGCCCATCGCGTGGAACGGGCCCTCGACCAGGTGGGCGATGGTGGGCTCGGCCAGCGCACCCAGGCCCAGCGAGCAGGCGGTGATGCCCAGCTGGGCGGCGGCCAGCATCGCGGAGACGTTGGAGAGCGCGTGCAGCACGGTACGGGCGCGCCTGTTGCCGGCGTCGGCGAGCGGCTCGATCTGGCTGCGGCGGACGGAGATGACGGCGAACTCGGCGCCGACGAAGAAGGCGTTGCCCAGCAGCAGCAGGAGTGCGGCGGCCAGTTGGAGCACGGTCATCGGGTCTCGTCCTCGTCGTGGCGGGGCTCGGCGGTGCGCTCGATCCTGACCCGGCTGGTGCGGTGCCGGTCGACGGCCTCCACGGTGAAGCGCCAGCCGGGGAGTCCGGCCCGCTCACCGGGCGCGGGGAGCCGGCCGAGCAGGTCGGAGACCAGGCCGGCGAGGGTCTCGTACGGGCCTTCGGGGGCGTACAACCCGATGGCCTCCAGCCGGTCGATGCGGACCCGGCCGTCGGCCTCCCAGGCCGGCATGCCGTCGACGGGCGGCAGCGACACCAGCTCGGGGGTGTCCTCGGGGTCGTGCTCGTCCTGCACCTCGCCGACGATCTCCTCGACGATGTCCTCGATGGTGACGACGCCGGCGGTGCCGCCGTACTCGTCGACCACGATGGCCATCGGCTGCTCGCGGCGCAGCTGGTCGAGCAGCCGTTCGGCGGGGAGCGTCTCGGGCACCAGCAGCGGCGGTACGGCGATCTCGGCCACCCGGACCGAGGCGCGCCGCTCCGGCGGTACGGCGAGCGCGTCCTTGAGGGTGACGGTGCCGGAGACCTCGTCCAGGCTGTTGCCGTAGACCGGGAAGCGGGACAGGCCGGTGGCGCGGGTCAGGTTGAGCACATCCGCGGCGCCGGCGTCACGCTGGAGGGCGACGACGTCCACGCGCGGGGTCATCATGCTCTCGGCGGTGAGTTCGCTCAGCCCCAGCGTCTTCACGAAGAGGGTCGCGGACTCCTCGTCTATCGCGCCGGCCTTCGCGGAGTGCCGGGCCAGCGAGACCAGCTCGGCGGGGGTGCGGGCGTGGTCCAGCTCGTCCTGCGGCTCCACGCCCAGCGCGCGGACCGTTCGGTCGGCGACGCCGTTGAGGAAGCTGATCAGCGGCCGGCACGCGACCGAGAACCACATGTGCGGGGCGGCCACCGCGCGGGCGACCTGGAGCGGCCGGGAGATCGCCCAGTTCTTCGGGACGAGCTCGCCGATCACCATCTGCAGGATGGTGGCGAGCACCATGCCGACGATCACGGCCACCGCCCTGGCGACGGAGGCGGGTACGCCGATGGCGGTCAGGACGGGGCTGAGCAGCACGGACAGCGCGGGCTCGGCGAGCATGCCGACCACCAGCGAGGTGACGGTGATGCCGAGTTGGGCGCCGGAGAGCTCGAAGGAGAGTTGCCGCTGCGCCTTGGCGACCCGGCGGGCCTTGCCGTCACCGGCCTTCACGGCGCGGTCGACCGCGCCGCGTTCCACGGTGACGAAGGCGAACTCGGCGGCCACGAAGAGGCCGTTGGCGAGGATGAGCAGGAACGCCGCGAGCAACAGGAGCCAGGCGGTGATCACAGTGCCGCCTGCCTTCCGGGGCTCGGAACTGGGGCGGCGGTGGTACTACCGGACGGATCGTCCATCGAGGGGAGGTGTCACTCCTCAGGTCGCAGGCCGAGATGGCGAGGCTTTGCCCCGCTTTTACCAGCGTAGACGATACCCGTACGAGGCTCGCCAGCGCGTTCGGTGCCGCTGGGCGCGGCGGCGGAGGTCGGGTACGAAGCAGGCCGGGACCGGGGAGAACCGGCTGCGGGAGCGGGGAGGACGGGCCTACGGCTGCACCTGGGCGGCGTGGCCGTCGACCAGATCACGCAGCGCGCGGGCGGCCTGGATGGCCTGGTCGCGGCCGAGGCCAGGCTGGATGCCGACGACGGGCAGCGAGGTGCCGTCGGCCAGGTCGAGGGTGGCCCACGGGTCGCCCTGGCGGAAGTTGACCCGGACGATCTCGGCCCAGGCCAGTCGGCGACGGCGGACGAAGTTCACCACGGTGACGCCCTCGGCGTCGGCGCTCACCTTGGGCCGGGCCAGCAGCAGGCCCACCCCGGCGAAGAGCACCCCGCTGAGGACCATCGCGATCCGGTCGTTGAGCTGCCAGTTCGCCGGCAGCGCGAAGGCGATCACGGTGAACATGACGACCAGCAGCGCGCACACCGGCAGCAGGACGGCGCGGGTGCGGCGCGGCGCCCAGGTGACGGGCAGCTCGGCGGGGGTGGACACGTGGGGTCTCCAGGGCAGCGGGCGGGGCGGGGACGGCCTGGCGTCCCCGCCCCGGTCAGAAGGCGCGGGTGGTGCGGCGGTGCGGGTGGCTCGGTGAGCCGGGGGGCTCAGTGAGCCGGGGGGCTCAGTGAGCCGGGGGGCTCAGTGAGCCGGGGGGCGGTGCAGGTCAGAGCCGGCAGGCGTGGATGTTGGTCACCAGGATGGCCCGGGCGCCGATGCTCCACAGGTCGTCCATGATCCGCTGGGCCTCCTTGCGGAGCACCATCGACCGGACGGCCACCCAGCCCTCGGTGTGCAGCGGCGAGACCGTCGGCGACTCGAGGCCGGGGGTCAGCGCCACGGCCGCGCCGACCTGCTCGGCCCGGATGTCGTAGTCCATCAGCACATAGCGGCGGGCCACCAGCACACCCTGCAGGCGGCGCAGGAACTGCTCGACGCGCGCGTCCTCGCCGGCGCCCTTCGGGCGGATGACCACGGCGTCCGAGATCAGGATCGGGTCGCCGAAGACCTCCAGGCCGGCGTTGCGCAGGCTGGTGCCGGTCTCCACCACGTCCGCGATCACATCGGCGACGCCGAGCTGCACCGCGGTCTCCACCGCGCCGTCCAGCTTGGTGACGGTCGCCTTCACACCGTTGTCGGCGAGGTGCTGCTCGACCAGCCCGGTGTAGGAGGTGGCGATCCGCAGGCCCTCCAGGCCCTCGACGTCCTTGACCTCCACGCCCAGCGGGCGGGCGAAGCGGAAGGTCGAGCCGCCGAAGCCGAGCGCGAGCACCTCCTCGGCGTTGGAGGCGGAGTCCAGCAGCAGGTCACGGCCGGTGATGCCGACGTCGAGGCGGCCGGAGCCGACGTACACGGCGATGTCGCGCGGGCGCAGGAAGAAGAACTCGACCTCGTTGTTCGGGTCGACGAGTACGAGTTCCTTGGGGTCCTTGCGCTGGCGGTAGCCGGCCTCATGGAGCATCTCCGCCGCTGGACCCGAGAGCGAACCCTTGTTGGGGACGGCGATGCGCAGCATGAGCGGTGAATCCTTCGCTGAGGTAGCGGGTGAGGGGTGGTGCGGCGGTACGGGCCGCGCGTGGTGGCGGCCCGTACCGGGGAGTCGGGTCAGAGGTGGGCGTACACGTCGTCGAGCGTCAAGCCGCGGGCGACCATCATCACCTGAAGGTGGTAGAGGAGCTGCGAGATCTCCTCGGCGGTGCGCTCGTCGGTCTCGTACTCGGCGGCCATCCAGACCTCGGCGGCCTCCTCGACGACCTTCTTGCCGATGGCATGGACGCCCTGCTGGACGAGCTGCGCGGTACGGGAGGACGAGGGGTCGCCTGCGGCGGCCTTCTGCTGGAGCTCGGTGAAGAGCTCCTCGAATGTCTTCGAAGCCATGATGGACTCACCTTACGGCTTGCCGGCTGACGGACGGTAAACAGTCCCGGACCGTGGACAGTCCGCCGGACATCCGGCGCACCGCACGCCGGATGTCCGGGTGGGGCCGTCAGCGCCAGGGCTCGGAGACCGCCCGCAGGGTGGCGGCGGTGGCCACGGCCGCGGTGACGGCCTCGTGGCCCTTGTCCTCGGCCGAGCCGGGCAGGCCGGCGCGGTCCAGCGCCTGCTGCTCGTTGTCGCAGGTCAGCACGCCGAAGCCGACCGGGACGCCGGTCTGGACGCTGACCTGGGTCAGACCCATGGTCGCGGCCTGGCAGACGTAGTCGAAGTGCGGGGTGCCGCCGCGGACGACCACGCCGAGCGCGATCACCGCGTCGTAGCCGCGGTCGGCCAGCTGCTTGGCGGCGACGGGCAGCTCGAACGTGCCGGGGACCCGGAGCACGGTCGGCTCCTCGATGCCCAGCTCCTTGAGCGCCCGGTGGGCGCCGTCCAGCAGGCCGTTCATCACCTGCTCGTGCCACTGCGCGGCGATCACCGCGACCCGCAGGTCGGCGCAGTTCTGGATGGTCAGCTCGGGGGCTCCGTGGCCGCTCACGTGCGTACTTCCTCTTCGGTGGTGGCTGGTGGTGACTGGTGGTGGCTGCGTGTGGTGACTACTTGCGGTGACTACTCGTCGTGGCCGGGTGGACTGCGGGGCCGCCGGGATGGCTCAGGAGTCCTCGCCGAGCCAGGGCAGTTCGTGGCCCATCCGGTCGCGCTTGGTCCGCAGGTAGGTCAGGTTGTGCTCGCCGGCGGGGGTCTGGACGGGCTCGCGGCCCTTGACCTTCAGGCCGTGCTCGGTGAGCGCGGCGATCTTGTCGGGGTTGTTGGTGAGCAGCGTCAGCGAGCGCACGCCGAGGTCGGTGAGCATCTGGGCGCCGATGCTGTAGTCCCGGGCGTCGGCGGGCAGGCCGAGGTCGAGGTTGGCGTCCACGGTGTCGCGGCCCTGCTCCTGGAGCTCGTACGCGCGCAGCTTGTGGGCCAGGCCGATGCCCCGGCCCTCGTGGCCGCGCAGGTAGAGCACGATGCCGCGGCCGGCGGCGGCGACCTTCTCCAGCGAGGCCTGGAGCTGCGGGCCGCAGTCGCAGCGCAGCGAGCCGAAGACGTCGCCGGTGAGGCACTCGGAGTGGACCCGCACCAGCAGGTCCTCCCCGTCGGCGACCCGGCCTTCGGCGTCCAGCGGACCGGCGACCAGCGCGAGGTGCTCGACGCCGTCCAGGGTGCCGCGGTAACCGACGGCGGTGAACTCGCCGTAGGCGGTGGGCAGCGCGGTGACGGCGGCGCGGTCGACGTGCAGCTCGGTGCGGCGGCGGTAGGCGATCAGGTCCTCGATGGAGATGATCGCCAGGCTGTGCTCCCGGGCGAAGGCGACCAGCTCGGGCAGCCGCGCCATGGTGCCGTCGTCGTTGACCACCTCGGCGATGGCGCCGGCCGGGGCCAGCCCGGCGAGGCGGGCCAGGTCGACGGCGGCCTCGGTGTGGCCGGGGCGCACCAGCACGCCGCCCTCCACGGCGCGCAGCGGGAAGACGTGGCCGGGGCGGGTGAGGTCGCCGGGCTCGGTGCCGGCGGAGGCGAGCAGCTTGACGGTGCGGGCCCGGTCGGCGGCCGAGATGCCGGTGGAGACGCCGTCGCGGGCGTCGACCGAGACGGCGTAGGCGGTGCCCTTGCGGTCCTCGTTGACCTGGGTCATCGGCGGCAGCTTGAGACGGTCGAGTTCTCCGCCGGTCATCGGGACGCAGATGACACCGGAGCTGTAGCGGATGGTGAAGGCCATCAGCTCGGGGGTGGCGGCGGAGGCGGCGAAGACGATGTCGCCCTCGTTCTCGCGGTCCTCGTCGTCCACCACGATCACCGGGCGGCCGAGGGCGATGTCGGCGATGGCACGCTCGACGGGGTCGAGGGCGAGGTCGTCGGTGACGGGCTGGGTGCTCATGCGGATGCTCCCTGCAGGACGTTGGTGCTCGCGGCGGGATGGGGGGCGCGGGTGCTCAGCCACCAACCGCGCAGGCCGAGCAGGACGAGGACGAAGTAGATGCTGTAGGTGAGGCCGGAGAAGGCGTAGCCGCTGTTGAAGGCGAGCGGGACGCCGACCACGTCGACGGCGATCCAGGCGAACCAGAACTCCAGCCAGCCCCGGGCCTGGGCGTACATCGCGGCGAGCGTGCCGACGAAGATGTACGCGTCGCCCCAGGGGTTCCACGAGAGCGAGGGGTTGGCGAGGAAGAGCCAGGCGAGGGCGAGCGTACCGAGCGCGGTCGCGCCGGCCAGCACGGCCCGCTCCGTCCAGCTGGCGAAGCGGACGGCGATCTCGCCGGTGTCGCGACGCCCGCGGCGCCACTGGGTCCAGCCCCAGCCGGCGGCGGCGATCACGATGAGCTGCTTGCCGATCAGGCCGGGGACATGGCCGTTGAGGTAGGCGGCGATCAGCACGACGCCGGAGAGCAGCTGGAGCGGCCAGCTCCAGACCGAGCGACGCCAGCCGAGCGCGAGCGCGGCCAGGCCGAGCAGGTTGCCGGTCATGTCGGCCCACCGCACCGGCTCGCCGAAGGCGGTGAAGGCTATGCCGCTGAGGGAGTTCACGAGGCGTCCTTCGCGATCGTGGCGGGGAGGGTGCGGGAGTCGAGCAGCCGCTCGACGTACTTCGCGAGCACGTCGACCTCAAGGTTGACGGGCTCGCCGACGCGCTTGGCGCCGAGCGTGGTCAGCGCGAGGGTGGCGGGGATGAGGCTGACGGTGAAGCTGTCCAGGGCTGCCTCGACGACGGTCAGGCTGACGCCGTCGACGGTGATCGAGCCCTTCTCCACCAGGTAGCGCGAGATGGACTGCGGGAGGGAGAAGCGCAGCACCTCCCAGCGGGGCAGGCCGGCCGTGTCGAGGTCGCCCGGCTCGCGGCCCAACAGGGCGCCGGTGGCGTCGACATGGCCCTGGACGAGGTGTCCGCCGAGGCGGGCGCCGAGCGCCATGGCGCGCTCCAGGTTGACCCGCGAGCCGGGCGCCAGGGCGCCCAGGCTGGAGCGCAGCAGCGTCTCCTTCATCACGTCGGCGGTGAACTCGCCGCTCTGGGAGGCCAGTTCCTCGGGGGTGTCGACGACGGTCAGGCAGACGCCGTTGACCGCGATGGAGTCGCCGTGGTGCGCGCCCTGACAGACCACCGGGCCACGCAGGCGGATTCGCGAGGAATCGCCGATCTCCTCGATGGAGACGACCTCGCCGAGCTCTTCGATGATGCCGGTGAACACCCGGGTTCTCCTCGCGCTTGGGGCGCGGACTCCGGGGTGTGGCATGGGAGAGGACACGGACGGACGGGGGTGCACCGACCTCGCCGGACAGGCCGCCCTGCGGCGATATCCCGTCGCCGAGGGAGAGCTCTCCCGCTGGTCACACACTTCGCGTGATCCACGGGGGACCACGGCACCGCTCGAACCGTCGCGCACGCCTCCCATCCGGACTTTAACCGTCGGTCCAGGAATTTCACCTGGTCAACCGGCCGCTGGCTGCGGGCGGGTCGCGGACTGTAACCGCCGGTTCGGATTTTCACCGACCCCGGAGTGCGCTGAACGTCACTGCTACTACTGCCGTCATTGTGCCATGATCCGCGGCAAGCCAGGGAGAGGCTTTTGCTGTGGGCTGTTTCACTCCCCCGGGGGGAATTCCGGACGGTGCCCGGCGGTCCACGCCGGCGTCGACTCGGGCGAGGTCGGGCGAGGTCGGGCAATCTCGGACGCGTTCGGCGCTCGGGCAGTCTCGGACGTGTCCGGGCGTGCCCGGACGCACCGCGCTACACCGGGATCTGCTCGGGCCCGCTCAGGCCGTGGCGACCGAGGTGTAGTGGGTGACCTCCGGCGGGTGCGCGAGGTGGCGCAGCTCGCCCTCGGCCCAGATCGGCCGGATCCGCCACATCGGCCCGGCGTACCCGCGCAGCGCCTCCTCGTCCCGCCAGCGGGTGATCACCAGCACCCGGTGGCCGTCGTCGGTCAGCGAGCGCAGCACCTCGCCGCCGAGACACCCGTCCACCTGCCCGATCTGCGGGATCGCCTCGGCCACCAGCAGGTCGCAGAACTCGTCGACGTGGCCCGTCATGATCTGCCCCGCCCAGATGCGGATGATCACGGCTTCCTCCTCCCGGGCCGGCGCGGCCGCGCCTCGACCAGCGCCTGTTCCCATTGTCCGCCCACCGGGCAGGGGTGGGGCGGATCCGGTACGGGAGCGGGTGCCCGCCGGGGCCCGGGCCCACGGATGGGGCGCGGCGGCGGGGTCCGTTAGATTGCGCCGTATGACCATCACACCGGAGTCCGATGTTCCGTCAGCGGTACGGCCCACCCCGCCCGGAGACCTCTTCGAGGCGATCCTCGCCGACGCCGTACGGGAACCGGCCGGGCTGCGGGCGATCTACCCGGAGCCCGGCGAGGTCGCCCGGCACAAGGAGCTCGACCACATCAACGAGGTCTCCCGTCGGCTGATCGGCTGCGCCTCGCTGGTCCTCATCGCCACCGCCGACGCCGCCGGCCGCTGCGACGTCTCGCCCCGGGGCGGCCCACCCGGGCTGGTCTCCGTCCTGGACGAGCACACCCTGGCCATCCCCGACGCGACCGGCAACAAGCGGCTGGACAGCCTGCACAACATCCTGGAGACCGGCCGGATCGGCCTGCTGTTCGTCATACCGGGCCGGGACACCACCCTGCGGCTGAACGGCCGCGCGTGCGTGTCCACCGATCCCCGGCTGCTGGAGCAGCTCACCCCCGTGGGCAAGCCGCCGCTGAGCGCCATCGTGGTGCGCGCCGAGGAGGTCTACCCGCACTGCCCGAAGGCGTTCCTGCGCAGCGCCGCATGGAAGCCCGGGAAGTGGCTCTCCTCCGAGGACGCGCCCAGCTCGGCGCAGGTCACGCTCTCCCACCTGGGCATCCCGGGGCTGACCATCGAGATGGTCGAGCAGGCCGAGCGCGAGTCGCTGCTCTACCGCTACGAGTGAGCCCGGCCCGCCGCCCGGCCCTCGGGTCGGAGCAGCGGGCGGGGTGCGGCGGGTCATGGAGCAGCGGGCCGGGCGGCGGCCCGGCAGCGGGCCGACGGGCCCCCGGCGGGTTTCAATGGACGGGTGGACTGCGTCTTCTGCGCCGTGGTGGCCGGCGAGGAGCCGGCGCACCAGGTGCTCGACGAGGCGGCGGCGGTGGCCTTCCTGGACCGCCGGCCGCTGTTCGCCGGGCATGTGCTGGTCGTCCCACGGCGGCATGTGCGCACCCTCACCGACCTCTCCGCGCCCGAGGTGGGGCCGTTCTTCCTGAGCGTGCAGCGGGTCACGGCGGCCGTCGAGCAGGGGATGGACGCGGCCGGCAGCTTCGTCGCCGCCAACAACCGGATCAGCCAGTCCGTACCGCATCTGCACGTCCATGTGGTGCCGCGCAACCCCAGGGACGGGCTGCGCGGCTTCTTCTGGCCGCGCTCGCGCTACCCGGACGAGGACGCGGCCGCCGAGGTCGCCGCCCGGCTGAGGGCGGCGCTCCCCGACCGGCCGTAGGGCCCGGCAGTGAGCATGGCGGGGGTGGCTCGGCCCGGGCTCAGACCGGGATCGCCACCAGTTGCCTGCCGTCCAGGGTGCGCACCTCGAAGTGGTCCAGGTCCGCGCGCGGGATACCCGCGCCGCCGTGGGTGACCAGCGGGTCGGGCGAGCCGGGGACGCCGTAGCCCGCCGCGGGGACGGACCAGGTGGTGACGGTCTGACGCTCGCCGGTGCGCGAGACGGCGACCAGGTCGCAGGCGAGCGGCCCGGTGACGTTCCCGAGCTGCAGGGCCACGTGCGTGCCCCACTTCTTGGTCTCCAGCGCGACGGTCGCCCGCACCCCGGTGGCCGGGTCGGTCGCCGAGTGCGGCTCGCCATGGTCCATCAGGTCCTGGGCGGGGCTGGTGGAGTGGGCCGAGACACTGCCGTTGCCGCCGCCGGCCGCCAGCGCACCGGCCAGCGGGCCGCCGATGATCAACGCGGCGGCCGCGGCGACCAGGAACAGCCGCCGGGTACGGGTGGTCCTGCGGGTCTGCGCCACCTGGCCGACCAGCTGCTCCAGCAGCTGCGGGCTCGGCCGTGGCAGCGGGTCGGGCTCGGCGGCCCGGCCGATGGCGGGCGCACTGCCCGGCTGCGGGCGGACGGCCTCGGCGAACTCCGCGAGCAGCGGTTCGAGGCCGGACAGCTCCTCCACCTCCGCCGCGCAGAGGGCGCAGGACGCGAGGTGGGTCTCGAAGGCGGCGTGCTCACTCGGTTCGAGGATGCCCAGGACATACGCGCCCGCGTCCAGGTGCTGGTCCTGCGGCGACGTCATGTGGTCACTCCTCGTTCATCGAGCGCGAGCTTCAGCGAGCGAAGCGCGTAGAACAGCGTCGAGCGGACGGTCTCGGAGGGCACACCCAGCGCCGCGGCCGCCGCGTTGGCGGTGCGGCCCTTGAGGTACGTCTCGACGATGACCTCGCGGTGCGCCGCGGTGAGGTCGTCGAGCGCCTCGGAGACGGCCATCAGGCGCAGTGCCCGCGCCAGTTCGTCCACGTCCGGGACGGCCTGCGGGCCGCTCGCGCGTTCGCCGCCGGCGCCCTGGGCGGTGATCCGCCGGGCGACGGCGACCAGCCACGGCCGCAGCGCGGCCGGGTCGGCGTCGAGGTGCTGGACGTTGCGCCAGGCCTGGACGAGGGTCTGCTCGACCACCGCTTCGGCCCGCCGCCGGTCGCCGTCGACCAGGCGCAGCACGAAGCCGAGCAGCGGGCCGGCGTGCTGATCGTGCAGGAGCCGTATCAGGGCCTCGTCCGGTGCGGGGCCGGCACGTCCGGCGGGGTGTCGGCCGGTCAGCGGGTGGTCTGTCACGGGCGCATTGTGCCGCAATCCACCGGCTCCGGTCGACCGTGCCGCCGGGCCGGCCACCCGTGCGGGCCCGACGGCGACGGGCCCGCACGGGGGCGTGGACCGGGGAGCGGCCTCAGTAGCCGCTGCCGGTGGTGGCGGAGGGGGCGGTGGAGGCGGAGGGAGCGGCGGCGCCCGCGGGAGCCGCGGCGCCGGCGCCGGCCTTCTTGCCCTCGGGGGTGGAGGCGAACCAGGTGCCGCCGACGCCCTGGCCCTTGGTGTCACCGGCCGCCTTGTCGTCGGCGAAGCGGTACAGCGGCCAGCCGTTCAGGGTCAGCTGCTTGGTGCCGTCGGCGCGGGTCACGCTGCCGACCAGCTTGGCGTCGATGCCCTTGACCGAGGTCTGGTCCACCATGGCCGGCGGCCACTTCATCGCGCACGCGTCGTTGCAGTTGGAGGCCGAGGGCTTGGCGGTGTCCTTGTCGAAGCGGTACAGCGTGTGGCCGGAGCCGTCGGTCACGATCGGTCCGAGGCTCGGCGACTGTGCGGCCACCAGCGCGGCCTGCCCCGTCTCGGCCCCGGCGGGCGCGGGCGCCGCCCCGGTGTCGCCGGCGGCCGTCGCGGTGGCGGCCGCTGCGGTGGCGGCGGGCGCCGCGGCCGTGCCGCTGTCCTGCGAGTTCTCCGGGCCGCACGCGGTGGCCAGGGCGATCAGGGCTATGGCGGACGCGGTGACGGCGGAGGTGCGGACGATGCTGCGCATGAGAGGTGCTCCCTGAGATGAGGTTCCGACAGTCGCGGGAGGACGCCGGGGTGTTGACTCGGCCGCCTTCCCGCTCACACCAGTCAGTACGGTGCGCGGCGGCCGGGTACTCAACGCCCGGCGAAGAATCTCGGAAATCTTTTGGGAGTCCCCCGCCGGGCAGTCCGGGCGCCGGGGGCAGGGCGGTGCGGGTAGGCCGTTTGCCCCGCCCGATCGGGTGGATCGGGGCGCGGTGAGGGTGTGGTCCGCGTGCCGGACCGGGGTGGTGCGGCCACTGTGGACCGGTCCTTCCGGCCCGTCACCCCCGGTGCGCCGGGGGCTGGGTGGCCGGAGCCGCGCACCCGAAGGGAACCCGCATGCCCCTGCCCCTCCCCCGCCGCCCGCGCGGTCGCACCCTGGCGGCCGCGCTCGGCTGTGTCCTGCTGAGCGTGGCTGGCTGCTCCAGCAGCGGCGGCGGCTCCGCCACCACCTCGCCCTCGGTGTCCCCCAGCCCGTCCGCGTCGGCCAGCGCCTCCCCCACTCCGGCGCCTACCACGGCGTCACCGTCCGCGTCGGAGTCGGCCTCCGCCTCGGCGAGCCCCTCCGCCTCCGGCTCGGCGACCGCCACCGCCACCACCACCGCCGCGACCGTCACCATCAAGAACTTCGCCTTCAACCCGGCGAACCTCACCGTCGCCCCCGGCACGACCATCACCGTCCTCAACCAGGACGGCATCGCGCACACCATGACGTCCACCCAGAGCGGCGCCTTCGACACCGGCCCGTTCGCCGGCGGCGCCACCGCGACCATCACCGCCCCCACCGCGCCCGGCAGCTACCCCTACATCTGCACCATCCACCCGTTCATGACGGGCACCCTCACCGTGAAGTGACGCCCCCGGCTGGGCGTCAGCCCAGCTGGTTGACCAGGGCGGTGAAGGTGCGCGGCAGCCGGGCGGCCGCCGGCACGATCCGCCCGGCCAACGGCGGGCAGGACCGCAGCCACAACAGCCCGTCGGTGAGCAGGCGGTGACGCCGGGACACCCGTCGCCACCGCCGCTCGTACTCCTGCGGGCGGTCCGTCCGCACACAGTGCACCAGCTGCGCCGCACCGGCGAGGGCGAGCGAGAGGCCCTCCCCGGTGAGCGCGTCGATGTACCCGGCCGCGTCACCGACCAGCAGCACCCGCCCCGCGACCCGGGAGCGCACCCGCTGGCGCAACGGTCCGGCGCCGCGCACCGCGGTGGCCGCCCGGGCGGGCAGCCGGCGGGCCAGCGCCGGGAAGCGGGCCAGGTGCTCCTCGAAGGGCGCCCGGGCGGCGGTCAGCACCGCCACCCCGAGCAGGCCGGGCCCCAGCGGGGTGACGTACGCCTCGGCGCCGGCCGTCCAGTGCACCTCGACGTGGTCCGCCCAGGGCTCCACCGCGTAGTGCCGGCGCAGGCCGTAGCGGGCGGTGCGCGGATCGGGCAGTTCCAGGCCCAGCCGGCGCCGCAGCGGTGAGTGCAGTCCGTCGGCGGCGGCCAGGTAGCGGGCGCTCAGACCGGCCGCCGTGACACCGTCGGCGTCCTGGCCCAGGTCGTCCACCCGGACGGGCAGGACGGGTACGCCGAGCTCGGCGGCCCGCTGCGCCAGGGCGCGGTGCAGCGCGGTGCGCCGTACGCCGAGCGCGGGGCCGTGACGGAAGGCGGCGTCCGCCCGGTGGCGCTCGTCCAGGTAGCTGATGCCGTGGATGGGCCGGCCCTCGACGGTGACGCCCAGGCCCGCCAGCGCCCGTACCCCGCCGGGCATCAGGCCCTCGCCGCAGGCCTTGTCGATCGGGGCGGGCCTGGGTTCGGCCACCACCACCTCCAGCCCGGCGAGCGCGGCGTGGATCGCGGTGGCGAGCCCGGCGGGGCCGCCACCGGCGACCAGCAGGTCGATCACGCGCGGGCCACCGCGGCGGCGGCCGGCGCGCGGCCGGCCAGCGCCGCGTTCTCGCAGCGCAGCCGGGTGGCCAGCAGCGGCAGGTTGAGCAGGGTGAAGCCCGCGGCGGTGAGCCAGGCGCCGTGCACCAGCGGCAGGGCGACCCCCTCCGTCACGACCGCCAGGTAGTTGGGGTGGCGCAGCAACCGGTACGGGCCCGAGTCGACCAGGGGCAGCCCGGGCACCACGATGACCCGGGTGTTCCAGCGCGGGCCGAGGGTGGCGATGCACCACCAGCGCAGCGCCTGGGCGCCGAGTGCGAGGGCCAGCATCGCCGGGCCGAGCAGGGGCGGGTAAGGGCGCTGGGCCCACCAGGTCTCGGCCAGGCAGCCGGCCAGCAGGCCGGTGTGCAGCAGGACCATGACGGGGTAGTGGCCGCGTCCGTACTCCACTCCCCCGCGGCCCAGGCTCCAGGCGGCGTTGCGGCGGGCCACCAGCAGTTCGGCCAGCCGCTCGACGGCGACCAGCAGGATCAGTGCGGTGTAGGCGGTCATCCTCGTCCCTTCCGGCGTCGTGTCCGGCGCTCGTGCGCGGTGCCGTCCCGGCTACCAGCGCAGCAGGACGAGTTCGGAGCAGAAGCCGGGCCCCATCGCGAGCAGCAGGCCCGGGGTGCCCGGCGGCGGCGGGCTCAGCGCGAGGGTGTCGCGCAGGATGTGCAGGACGGAGGCGGAGGAGAGGTTGCCGACCGCGTTGAGCGAGCGCCGGGTCACCTCCAGCGCGTGCACGTCCAGGTCCAGGCTCTCCTGGACGGCGTCCAGCACCTTGGGGCCGCCGGGGTGGCAGACCCAGGCCGTGACGTCCGGCGGCTTGAGGTCGTGCTCGGCGAGGAAGGAGCGCACCTCCTCGCCGACGTGCAGCCGGACCAGGTCGGGCAGGTCGGCGCCGAGCACGATCCGGAAGCCGCTGTCCACGATGTCCCAGCCGAGCGCCCGTTCGGTGCCCGGGTAGAGCCTGCTGCGGGTGGCGAGGACGGTGGGCCCGGCGTACGCCCGGCGGCGCGGGTGGCGCCGGCCGACGGCGACCGCGGCGGCCGCGCCGTCGCCGAACAGGGCGCCGGCCACCAGGCCGGCCGGGGAGCTGTCGGCGCGTTGGAGGGTCAGCGAGCACAGTTCGACCGAGAGCAGTGCGGCGACCTGCTCGGGGTGGCCCCGGAGGTAGTCGTGCAGCCGGGCGAGGCCGGCCGCGCCGGCCACGCAGCCGAGCCCGAAGATCGGCACCCGCTTGACGTCGGGCCGAAGGCCCAGCCGGCCGGCCAGCCGGGCCTCCAGCGACGGCGCGGCGATGCCCGTCACGGAGGTGGAGATCACCAGGTCCACGTCCTGGGCCGTCAGGCCGGCCTCGGCGAGCGCGGCGCCGAGCGCCCGCTCGCCGAGGTCGAGGGCGACCTCGATGAAGGTGTCGTTGGCGCGCCCGAAGCCGTCGAGCTGCGCGTACCGCTCCAGCGGGAGCGCCAGGTTCCGGCCCGCGACGGCGGCGCCGGCGTGCAACCGCTCCAGCACCGCCCGGCCCGCGCCCTCGGTCCGGCAGAGGGCCGCGACCGCCGCGGTGATCTCGCCCTGCTCGTAGCGGTGCGGCGGGAGCACGCCGTGGACGGCCGCGATACATGTCATCCCGTCAGAATAGAGACACGGGCCGAACAATCATCAGGAACATCGCATCCACGGCATTTCGTGCGATCTACCATCGGGGCGTGCACAGCATCGGAGCCGGTGACCTCCCCGCGGCGCACCGCCCGGCCCAGCGGCGGGCGCTGGGACTGCTCCAGGCCTGCCACCCCGCCCCGGCCGCCGCCGTCACCGCCGTCAGCACCGCGCTGGCGGCGGCGGGCGGGCGCGGACCGGCGGGCAGCGCGCTGGTGGCGCTGGCCGTGCTCAGCGGGCAGCTCTCGGTCGGCTGGTGCAACGACCGGGTGGACCTGCGGCGGGACACCGCCTGCGGGCGCACCGACAAGCCCCTGGTCTCCGGGGCCGCCCGCCCTCGTACGGTGGCCGCCGCGGCCGGCTGCGCGCTGGCGCTGTGCGTACCGCTGTCGCTGGCGAACGGCGCGGCGGCCGGCGCCGCCCACCTGGCCGGGGTCGCGGCCGCCTGGGCCTACAACCTCGGCGTCAAACGGACGGTGCTCTCCTGGCTCCCGTACGCCCTCGCCTTCGCCCTGCTGCCCGCGCTGATCACAATGGCGCTGCCCGGCGGGCCCTGGCCGCACTGGTGGGCGATGGCCGGCGGCGCGCTGCTGGGCGTGGGCGCGCACGCCGCCAACGTCCTGCCCGACATCGACGACGACCTCGCCGCCGGTGTCCGGGGCCTGCCCCAGCGCCTGGGCGCGGGCGGGGCCCGCGCCCTGGCCGCCGCCGCGCTGCTCGCGGCCTCCGCCCTGCTCGCCCTCGGGCCGGCAGGCCGGCTCGGCCCGGGAGCCCTGCTGGGTCTGGCCGCCACCGCGGCGCTCGCCCTCGCCGCGGCCGCACCGCCGCGCGGGCACCGGGGCACCGGCACCGGCACGCAGAGCCGGCTGCCCTTCCTGGCCGCCCTCGCACTGGCCGCCGTGGACGTCTGCTGGCTGCTGCTGCGCGGCGCCGCTCTCGCCTGACCTGCCGGCCTGACCTGCGCCTTTGCGCCCGGATCCGGGGCTGGGCAGGCCCTCACCCGAGTGGCCGCGGCCCGTCGGTGGGAAGATGGAGGACGGACAAACGACCTCCGGGTGGTGCCATGCAGATCGACGAGCAGGGCACGGCTTCAGGTGCCAGCTGGCCTGCGGCTGGCGGACGGCCGTCCCAGGACGGTCTGCTGTCGGTGCCGATCGCCACCGCGCTGATCGAGGACACCGGACGCATCCTGCACTGGAGCTCCGACGCGCAGGCCCTGCTCGGCTTCACCGCCGAGGAGGCGGTCGGCGCGATGGCCGCCCAGATCCTGGTGACCGAGGAGCAGCGGCCCCAGGTCACGGAGCTGTTCGACAACATCCTGCGCGGCGTGGCCTGGTCCGGCGTCTTCCCGGTGCGCCACCGCGACGGCCACCATGTGAACCTGGAGTTCCGCACCCACCCCATCGCCGGCCCCAACGGGCACCCGCTGGTGCTGGCGGTAGCCTCCGACGTGACCGCGCTGCGCCGGGTGGAGGCCGACCTCGCCATCCTGGACGGCTTCTTCACCCAGTCCCCGGTGGGCATGGCGGTCTACGACACCGAGCTGCGCTTCGTCCGGCTGAACGAGGCGCTCGCCGAGGTGAACGGCCTGTCCGTGCGCGAACACCTCGGGCGCCGGGTGACGGAGATCCTCCCCAACGTCAACGGCGCGGAGATCGAGGCGGTGATGCGCGAGGTGCTGGCCACCGGCCGGCCGGTGGTCGACGCCCGCTCGCACGGCCGCACCCCGGGCGACCCGATGCACGAGCGCGCCTGGTCCGCCTCGTACTTCCGGCTGGAGGAGCCCGGCGGTCAGGTGCTCGGGGTGAGCTCCACGATCATCGACGTGACCGCGCGGTTCCGGGCCGAGTCCCGGGCCGCCGCCGCGCAGGAGCGCCTCGCCCTGCTGGTGGACGCCGCCGCCTCGATCGGCACCACGCTCGACCTGCGCCGGACCGCCCGCGAGCTGGCCGAGGCGTTGGTGCCCAGGGTCGCCGACGCCTGCGGGGTGTTCGTCCTGGACAAGCTGGTGTCGGAGACCAGCCCGGCCGCGCTGGACACCGCCACCGCCGCCGCGGAGCCGGTCCGGCGGCTGGCCCTGAGCAGCACGGACGCGAGCTACCCGGTGGAGGACCTGCCGACCGAGACGGTGTACGACGTCCCGCCGGACTCCGCGTACGCCCAGGCGCTCGCCACCGGCCGGCCGGTGGTCGCACCGCTGTGGGAACTGCCGTTGCTGACCTACGGGATGCCGCCCGAGCGCCGCCGCGCCTACCTCGGCCGGCGCTCGCGCCCGGTGCGGATCACCCCGCTGGTGGCCCGCGGCGCGGTCCTGGGCATGGTCGTCTACTCCCGCCGCGGCGAACGGGAGTCCTTCACCTCGGCGGACATCAAACTGGGCGACGAGCTCGCCTCCCGCGCGGCCGTCGCCATCGACAACGCCCGCCTGTACCTGCGTCAGGAGCAGATCCTCAAAACCAGGGCACAGGCCCTGCGCGACGCCAAGGCGGCGCAGGAACGGCTGGCCGTGGTCAACTCGGCCTCCACCCGGATCGGCACCACCCTCGATCCGGGCCGCACCGCCCAGGAGCTCGCGGAGGTCGCCACGCCCCGCCTCGCCGACGCGGTGGTGGTCGAGGTGCTGGACTCGCTGCTGCGGGGCGAGCGCGAGCAGTTCAGCCCGGCGGAGCGCTCCGCCCTGCTGCGACGGATGGCGTACCACACGGTCGAGGGTTCCGGGATGTGGCCCAGCGCCCCGCTGGGCTCCACCCACCGCTTCCACCCGACCACCCCGCGCTCCTGGAGCCTGACCCACCGCCGCCCGGTGCTGGTCTCCCACCTGGACGAGAAGGCGATGGCCTGGCTCACCCACGACCCGCTGCGGGCCCAGGCCGCCGTGGAGCAGGGCGTGCACACCTTCATGATCGTGCCGCTGATCGCGCGCGGCTCACCGGTCGGCGTCGCCGCCTTCTACCGCTCCGTCACCGAGCGCCCGTACGACGAGGAGGACCTCGCGCTCGCCCGCGAGCTGGCGGCCCGCGCGGCCGTCTCGATCGACAACGCGCTGCTCTACACCCGGGAGCGGGAGACCGCGCGGGAGCGGCAGCTGGCCCTGGACCAGGCCAACACCGCCCGCCAGCGGCTGGCGCTGCTCAACGAGGCGAG
Organism: Kitasatospora sp. NPDC050543; assembly: GCF_044457565.1. Taxonomy (NCBI): domain Bacteria; kingdom Bacillati; phylum Actinomycetota; class Actinomycetes; order Kitasatosporales; family Streptomycetaceae; genus Kitasatospora; species Kitasatospora sp. NPDC050543. The sequence continues at coordinate 46,875 of NZ_JBITGZ010000021.1, forward strand.
CAACCGGATCGGCACCACGCTCGACCTCCAGCGCACCGCGCAGGAGCTGGTGGAGGTGGTGATCCCGCGCTTCGCGGACTTCGTGACGGTCGATCTGCTGGACGCCGCGCTCAGCGGGGACGAGCTGACACCCCCGCTCTCGCACGACGGCTCGCTGCTGATGCGGGCGGTCGCGGTCGGCGAACTCGACGACAAACAGGCGATGGCCGAGGCCGCCGACTCGGTCGGGCAGACCTCGCAGTCCGCCGAGGTGTACGCCGAGAGCCTGCGCACCGGCCGCTCGATCCTGGTGGCCGAGGTCGACGAGGCGCAGCTGCGGCGGATCGTCGCCTCCCCCGACCGGGTGCAGCCCAGCCTGGACGCGGGCGTGCACTCGTACCTGATGGTGCCGCTGCTGGCGCGCGGGGTGGTGCTCGGCGGCGCCGAGTTCATCCGCACGGCCAACCCGGAGCCGTTCGGCCCGGCGGACGTGGCGCTCGCCGAGGAGCTGGCGGCCCGGGCCGCGGTGTGCATCGACAACGCGCGCCTCTACCGGCGCGAGCGGGACACCGCGCTCACCCTGCAGCGCAGCCTGCTGCCGCAGGAGGTGCACCAGGCGGTGGGGCTGGAGATCGCCTACCGCTACCTGCCGAGCAGTGTGACCAGCGAGGTCGGCGGCGACTGGTTCGACGTGGTGCCGCTCTCCTGCGGCCGGGTCGCGCTGGTGGTCGGCGACGTGATGGGCCACGGCATCCGGGCGGCCGCCACGATGGGCCAGCTGCGCACCGCCGCCCGGACCCTGATGCAGCTGGACATCGACCCGGCCCGGGTACTGCGCCGGCTGGACGACGCGACGGCCGCCTTCGGTGAGGGGCAGTTCGCGACCGGCGTCTGCGTGGTCTTCGACCCGGTGGACCGCAGCTGTACCGCCGCCTCCGCCGGGCACCTGCCACCGGTGGTGGCCGGCCCGGACGGCTCGGCGCGGCTGGTCACGCTGCCGACCGGCGCTCCGCTCGGGGTGGGCGGAGTGCCCTTCGAGAGTGTGGAGTTCACCCTCCCCGAGGACGGCATCCTGGTGCTGTACACCGACGGCCTGGTCGAACGCCGCGGTCAGGACCTCGACGAGGGGATCGACCTGCTGCGCCGCACGGTCGCCGACCGGCGGGACTCGCTGGAGCAGGCCTGTGACGCCGTCCTCGCCGCACTGGGCACCCAGGGCAGCGAGGACGACATCGCGATGATCATGGCGCAGGCCCGCCCGATCGGTGCCGACCGGCTGGCCACCCTGCCGCTCACCGGCGACCACGCCATGGTGCGGCACGCCCGGAGGTTCACCCGCAGCACGCTCAGGTCCTGGGGGCTGGGCGCGCTCAGCGACCAGACGGAGCTGCTGACCAGCGAACTCATCACCAACGCGCTGCTGCACGCGGGCGCGCCCACCGAACTGCGGCTCTTCCGCCACCACGAGCTCACGGTGGAGGTCGCCGACCTGGACTCGCAGGCGCCGCGGCCCCGGCGGGCCAGGGAGGGCGACGAGAGCGGGCGGGGGATGCACCTGGTGGAGGAGTTGGCCCACCGCTGGGGCAGTCGCAGCACCGGCCACGGCAAGGTGGTCTGGTTCGAGGTCGAGCTGCCGCCCGCCGCCCGGCCCGGCGCGAGCCCCGGCCCCGGGGCCGGGACCGGGACCAAGGCCGGGGCCGGGACCGGGACCAGGGCCGGGCGCGGCCGGCCGTAGGGCGGGCGCGGAGCCGGAGTCGGGGCCCGGGCGTCAGAGCGCGACCGGGCGGTCGGCCGGGGCGACCGGCGCGGGCAGCTCGGTGAAGCCGCGCAGGTAGCGGTCCACGGCGGCCGCCGCCGAGCGGCCCTCCGCGATCGCCCAGACGATCAGCGACTGTCCCCGGCCCGCGTCACCCGCGACGAAGACACCCTCCGGGCCGGCGGCGAAGTCAGGGCCACGGGCCAGGTTCCCGGCCCGGTCCAGCTCCAGGCCGAGCTGCTCGGCCAGGGCGCCGTCCCGGTCCGGGCCGCGGAAGCCCAGCGCGAGCAGGACCAGGTCGGCCCCGATCACCCGGTCGGTGCCGGCGCGGGGGCGCCGGCCGACGGGCTCGGCCTCGGCCAGGCGAACGGCCGCGACCCGCCCCCGCCCGTCCCCCTCGAAGCTCAGCGTGACGGCGGAGAAGAGCCTCGGGTCGCACCCGCCTGGCCCGGCCGCCGGCTCCCGCGGCCGGCCGGGGCGAGGCCGGGCCAGCGCCCTGGCCTCCTCGTGCGAGGCGGAGATCCGGTACACCTTGGGGTGCACCGGCCAGGGCTGGCCGTCCGCGCGGGCGGTGGCCGGCTCCGGGTTGATGTCCAGCTGGGTCACCCCGGCGGCGTGCTGGCGCAGCGCGGTGCCCAGGCAGTCGGCGGCGGTGTCGCCGCCGCCGATGATGACCACCCGGCGCCCCTCGGCTGTCAGGGGTGGGTCGGCGAAGTCGCCCTCAGCCACCCGGTTGGCCAGCGGGAGGTACTCCATCGCCTGGTGGATGCCATCCAACTCACCTCCGGGGACCGGCAGTTCCCGCCACGCGGTGGCGCCGACGGCGACCACCAGTGCGTCGTGGCGGGCCCTGAGTTCGTCGCCCGCGAGGTCGCGGCCCACCGCGACCGCGGCCCGGAACTCGGTGCCCTCGGCCCGCATCTGCTCCAGCCGGCGGTCCAGGTGGCGCTTCTCCAGCCGGAACGAGGGAATGCCGTAGCGCAGCAGCCCGCCGATCCGGTCGGCGCGCTCGTACACCGTGACCCGGTGCCCGGCCCGGGTGAGCTGCTGGGCGGCGGCGAGGCCGGCCGGGCCGGAGCCGATCACGGCGACGGTGCGCCCGGAGCGGCGGTCGGGCGGCTTGGGCTCCTCGCAGCCGAGCTCCCAGGCCCGGTCGGCGATCGCGGCCTCGATGCTCTTGATGGTGACCGGCTCGTCGTTGATCGCCAGGACGCAGGCGCTCTCGCACGGGGCCGGGCACAGCCGCCCGGTGAACTCGGGGAAGTTGTTGGTGGCCAGCAGCCAGCCGGCCGCCCGCTCCCAGGCGGCGTAGGAGGCGAGCCGGTTCCAGTCCGGGATGCGGTTGCCCAGTGGGCAGCCGTGGTGGCAGAACGGGATGCCGCAGTCCATGCAGCGTTCGGCCTGCTTGGCGACCAGGGGCAGCAGGCCCTGCCCGGTGTAGACCTCGTTCCAGTCCCGCACCCGATCCCCCGGCGGCCGTCGCTCGGGGAGCAGCCGGGGGGTGGTGAGAAACCCCTTCGGATCGGCCATGGGCCGCCTCCGTCACCGCGCAGTGGTCCCGGATCCGCGTGGCACGGCCGACGGGCGTCGATCGAGTGTTCCGGGGCCGGTTCTGCCGGGCCGGCCGCGGTGGTGCAGAGGCGGCGCCCTGGGCCACGCCCGCCTTCCTTGCAGCCACGATACGTCCGCCGCCCCGGATGCACGAGCCCCTCGGCCCCGCGACCGGAAAGCCCGAGCCGCTCGGCCCGGCCCCCCGGCACTCGGCTGCGGGCGCTCAGCCGCGGGCCGGGGCGGCGGGGCCGGCCGGGGCCTGGTTGAGGCAGCGCAGCACGGGCGCCGAGAGCAGGGCCGCCCGGTCGAGCCGCCGGCCGGTGGTGACGTGGAAGCCGGCGCTCTCGCCCGGGAGCAGGGTGACCAGCATGTCGTCGACGTGGGCGGCCGGGTCCAGCCGGTCGGGGAAGAGGGCGAGCTCGCGCAGCAGGGTGCGGGCGGTGACGGTGACGCGGTAGCCGCCCTCGACGGCCTCGGCGCGGGCGTCGTAGCGGGCGGCCGGGAAGGCCACGGCGGTGTCCTCGGCGAAGAAGGAGATCGCGCGCGAGCTGCCGAGGGTGACGGCCAGCAGCTCGGCGGCGGGGTCGGCGGGGTGCAGGACGGCCGCGGGCACGGGCACCCGCAGGACGCTGCGGGCGGCCGCGGTGATCTCGGTGCTCTCCTTGGCCAGCGGCTCGCCGCCGAGCCCGTACCTGAGCAGCGAGAGCTCGCCGCTCCACGGCCGGTCGCTGTCGTTGACGACCGCGACGGTGGCGCCGCGGACGGTGAGCAGGCGCTCCGCGTAGGCGCGGCGCAGCGCGTACCAGAGCGGTTTGCGGCGGCCGGCGCCGTCGACGGCCGACCAGGAGATGGCCGGCCAGCAGTCGTTGAGCTGCCAGAGGATGGTGCCGCGGCAGTGCGGGGCGAGCGCGCGGAAGTGTTCGATGCCGTGGGCGACGGCGCGGGCCTGGTTGAGCTGCGTCAGGTAGTGCCAGTCGTCGTAGCCGGTGGGCTGTGGCAGGTGCCCGGCGAGGCCGCGCAGCAGCTTGACCTGGCCCTCGACAGCCTTCTGATGGTGCGTCAGCAATGACGAATCGGGACTGAGTTCACCGCTGACGGCGGCCCGCAGGGTGGCGTGCGCGGGTGGCCCCTGGAAGCCGAACTCGGCGACGAAGCGGGGGGTGTAGTCGCCGTAGCGGGTGTAGTCCTCGCGATTCCAGACGTCCCAGATGTGGGTGGTGCCGTGGGCGGGGTCGTTGGGCGCGGCCGCCGGGCTGCCGGAGTAGGGGCTGCCGGGCCAGTAGGGCCGGGCCGGATCAAGCTCGGCGACCAGCCGGGGCAGCAGGTCGTAGTAGTACCCGGCGCCCCAGCTGCGGCCGGCGAGCTCGGGCTGCCAGCCCCAGTCGGCGTGCCCCTCGATGTTCTCGTTGTTGCCGCACCACAGGACCAGGGACGGGTGCCGGGCCAGGCGGGTGATGTTCTCCCTGGCCTCGGCCTCCACCTCGGAGGCCAGCGGCTCCTCCTCGGGGTAGGCGGCGCAGGCGAACGGGAAGTCCTGCCAGACGAGCAGGCCGAGTTCGTCGGCGAGGTCGTAGAAGTCCTCGCTCTCGTAGCGGCCGCCGCCCCAGACCCGGACCAGGTTGACGTGGGCGTCGGCGGCCTGGCCCAGGCGTTCGGCGAGGCGGGGCCGGGTGACGCGGGTGGCGAAGCAGTCGTCGGGGATCCAGTTCACGCCGCGGACCTGGACGGGGGTGCCGTTGACGGCCAGGGTGAAGCTCGCCCGTTCCAGCGTGACGGACCGGAAGCCGATCCGCCCGTGCCAGGACTCGCCGACGTCCCCGCCGGCGAGCTCGACGCCCAGTGCGTACCGGGTCTGCCCGCCCAGGCCGCGCGGCCACCACGGGGCGGGGGCCGGCACCCGCAGGGCGAGGACGGCGGTGCGCTCGCCGGGCGCCAGCAGCACCCGGGTGCGGACGCCGGCGACCTGGGCGGTCAGCATCCGGGGGCGCTCGTCGGTGCGCTCGACCCGGACGTGCACCTCCACCCGCCCCTCGCCCCGCTCGTCCAGGGTGACCAGGGGCCGGACCTCGGCGAGGCGGGCGCCGCTCCAGCTCTCCAGCCCGATGGGCCGCCAGATCCCGGCGGTGACCAGGGCCGGCCCCCAGTCCCAGCCGAAGTTGCAGGCCGTCTTGCGGATGAACTGGTACGGCTGCGGGTACGCGCCGGGCCGCTCGCCGAGCGCCGCCCGCTGCGCCTCGGCGTAGGCGTGGGCCGAGTGGAAGCGGATCCGGAGGGTGTTCTCGCCCTCCTTGAGCAGGTGCCGGACGGAGAAGCGGTAGGAGCGGTGCTCGTTGGCGGTCCGGCCGATCGGCACACCGTTGAGGGTGAGCTCGGCGACGGTGTCCAGCCCCCGGCAGACCAGGTCGGTCCGCTCGTGCTGGTCGGCGCTCCAGCGGAACGACGTGCGGTACTCCCAGTCGGTGCGGCCGATCCAGCTCAGCCGGTCCTCGTTGTCGTCGAGGTACGGGTCCTCGATGATCCCGGCGTCCAGCAGGTCGGTGTGCACGCAGCCCGGCACGGAGGCGGGCACGTCGGCGACCGGCACGCCGTGGGAGACCGCGGTCAGGGTCCAACCCTCGTGCAGGGCACGGAAGGCGCTCAAGTGGGTTCTCCTCGGTAGGGTGTTCAGCCTTTGACGGCGCCCTCTTCCACGCCCTTGAAGAAGAAGCGCTGGAGTGTGCCGAACACGATCACGATCGGCAGGAAGGCGATCATCGTGCCGGCCGCGATCAGCCTCGGGTTGGCGCTGAAGGTGCCGTTCAGGTACTGCAGACCGACGGTGAGCGTGTACTTGTCCGGGTCGGTGAGCACGATCAGGGGCCAGAGGAAGTCGTCCCACGCCCCGATGAAGGAGAAGATGACGATCACGCTCAGCATGCCTCGCACATTGGGCAGGGCGATGTGCACCAACCGCTGCCACACGTTGGCGCCGTCGACGATCGCGGCGGCGTCCAGGTCGGCGGGCAGGGCGAGGAAGGCGGTGCGCATCAGCAGCACGTTGAGCATGCCGATCGCCCCCGGCAGCGCGACGCCGACCAGGGTGTCGGCCAGGCCCAGGCTGCGCACGGTCACGTACTGGGAGACGATGGTGACCTCGCCGGGCAGCACGAGGGTGGCCAGCAGCAGCCCGAGGACGAGCCGCCCGCCGCGGAAGCGCAGCCGCGCGAGGGCGAAGCCGGCGGCGGTGGCGCCGACGGTGTTGCCCACGACGGTGATCGCCGCCACGGTCAGCGAGTTGAGCGCGTAGTCCCAGACCGGGACGGTCTGCGCGACCTTGAGGTAGTTGCCGAGCGTGGGGCTCTGCGGCAGCAGGCTCGGGGCCCGGGTGTAGATGTCCTCGCCGGGGCCCTTGAGGGAGGTGGAGAGCTGCCAGAGGAACGGGCCGATGGTCAGCAACAGCACCAGGACCAGCAGCAGGTAGCGCAGCGTCCTCTCGGCCGGCGAGGTGGTGTTGAAGCCGCGTACGGGTCGCGGGGTGGGCATCGTCAGGCCGCCTTCCGGTTGAGGCGCAGCAGCAGGAGCATCGGCCCGACGGTGACGGCGAACAGCAGCAGGCTCAGCGCGGAGGCGTAGCCCAGGTGCCCGGTGAAGCCCCGGCTGTACATCTGGATGAGCATCACCACCGACATGTCACGCCCGCCGGGGCCGCCGGTGCCGTCGGAGAGGATGTACAGCTCGGAGAAGACCCGCAGGGCGGAGACCGAGATGAGCACCGAGACCAGCAGCATGGTGCCCCGGACCCCGGGCAGGGTCACGTGGTAGAAGCGGCGCGCGGCCCCGGCGCCGTCCACGGCGGCGGCCTCGTGGAGTTCCCGGCCGACGTTCCCGAGCGCCGACAGGTAGATCACCATGTAGTAGCCCAGACCCTTCCAGACCGTCAGGGCGATGGCGCTGAACAGCAGCAGCCAGCGGTCGGTGAGGAAGGGCAGCGGGCCGGCGGCCCAGCCGAGTTGCTGGTTGATGCCGTTGACCAGGCCGCGGTCGTCCAGGACCCAGCCCCAGATCAGGGCCACCACCACCGCCGAGGCGATCACCGGGGTGTAGAAGGCCGTCCGGAAGGCGGTGATGCCGGGCAGTTTCTTCTCCACCAGGACCGCCATCAGCAGCGGCAGCAGGGTCAGCAGCGGCAGGCAGACCAGCATGTAGACCACGCTGTTGAGCAGCGCGTCGGCCAGTTGGTCGTCGGTGAGGGCCCGGCGGAAGTTGGCCAGGCCCACGAACCGTCCGCCGCCGAGCGGCTTGGCGTTGGTGAACGACAGGACCACCGTGTTGACCGAGGGCCAGATGTTGAAGACCGCCAGCCAGAGCAGTGCGGGCGCGACGAGCAGCCACGGGGTGAACCAGCGTCGGTGGGTCATCGGTGCAGTCTCCGGGGCGTCAGTCGTTCAGCAACTGGTTGCACTTGGCGGCCGCGTCGTCGAGTGCCTTGCGTGAGGTGGCGCCGCCGCTGACGGCGAGCGCGATCTGCTGGTTGACGACGTCGCTCATCGCGCCGTCGACCTGGACCGGCTGGAGCTGCGCGGCCCTGGCCAGCGAGGCGAACGCGATGGCCTTGGCGTCCCCGGCGTTGCTGCCGTCGCTGCGGCTGAAGAACGCGTCTCCCGCGGAGGCCTTGGTGCTGGGGAAGATGCTGGTGAGGTGGGCGAAGGCGGCCTGGTTCTCGGCGCTGGTGACCCAGCGGGCGAGGGCGATCGCCGCGGGCAGGTTCTTGCTCTTCCGCGAGACGGACAGGCCCTGGACGTAGAGCGGCGGGGTGCCCATCGCGGGCGAGGGTATGACCTTGGGCGCCAGCGAGGGGTTGTCGGTGGCGAGGCTGGTGATGTAGTTGCCGCCGCCGGTCGTCCAGGCGGCGGTGCCGGCGTTGAACAGCTTGGCGTTGCCGGCGTACTTGTCCGTCAGGACGTCCTGCGGCAGCAGGCCCTGCCGATAGGCGTCGCGGTACTTGTCGAGCAGGGCGGCGGCCTCGGGGGTGTTGAAGGTGAAGCTCTTGCCGTCCTCGGACATGATCTTCACCCCGGCGTTGGCCAGGTCGCCCAGGCCGGGCTTGCGGCTCATCAGGTACGTGGCGCCGCCGGACTTCTCCTTCACCACCCTGGCCTGGGCGATCAGCTCGTCCAGGGTGGTCGGCAGCTTCTTCGGGTCCAGGCCGTACTCGGCGAGCAGCTCGGAGTTCCAGTAGTTGACGTCGGTGTTCAGGTACCAGGGGTAGCCGTAGGCGCCGCCGTGGCCGGCGAAGCGGTAGGCGTCCACCCCGCCGGCCACGTACTCCTCGGTCAGCCCGGGATCGGCCTCGGCCACGTCGAGCAGCAGGCCCTGCTGGACCAGGGGGAGCGCGAAGTCGGGCGGCAGGTTGGTGACGTCCGGCAGGCCGCCGGCGGCCGCCTGGCTGAGCACCTTGTCGGAGTACCCGTCGCCGGGCTGGTCGAGCCAGTCGACCTGGACGCCGGGGTGCTTCTTCTCGAAGGCGGCGACGACGCCCTGGAGGTAGTCGGTGAACTTGGGCTTCAGGGCCCAGGTCTGCAGCGTGACCTTGCCCTTCACCTCGCCGGTGACCTGACCTGCGGCGTCCTCGGCGGGGCCGCTGCTGCCGAGGCCGCAGCCGGCGAGCGCGATGGCCGCGAGGACGGTCAGGGCGGGCCGGGTCCAGTGTCTGCGCATGATTCTCCCGCTGTGCTGAGTGATCCGGACAAGCGGGCCGACCGCCTGGACCGTCCCGCCTCCGGCTGATGGCCGGGGAACTAAACCGCTCTAGCGATGCAGGACTATCCTCTTGGCTAGACTTCGGCGTCAAGAGGGCGGCGGCCGCATCGCGGTGCTCCGCCGCGGCCCGCCGGCGCCACCGCGTCGCCCGTTCGGCTCCTCGCCCGGCCGGTCCGCCGCCGGTGGCGAGCGGCGATCCGCCGCGGCGGGAGCACCCTTCGCGGCCCGGATCGTTGGTCAGGTCGGGCCGGCCGGCACACCCGCCGGTGACCGGTCATCGCATCGTTCAGCAGGGTCAGCCGGCAGGTCGTTCAGCAGGTCGTTCGGGCCGCCGGTCGTCGGCGGGCCCGCACCCCGGCCACCGCAGCCGGAAACCAGAGGGAAGAGGAGCCGCCTCCGTGGGCAGACCGACGATCGCCGACATCGCGCAGCGGGCCGGGGTGTCCAAGGGCGCCGTGTCGTTCGCGCTCAACGGACGCCCCGGGGTGAGCGAGGCGACCAGGGCCAGGATCCTGCGGATCGCCGAGGAGATGAGCTGGCGCCCGCACAGCGCGGCCCGCGCCCTGGGCGGCGCCCGGGCCGGGGCGGTCGGCCTGGTCATCGCCCGCCCGGCGCGGACCATCGGCGTCGAGCCGTTCTTCGCCCAGCTGCTGTCCGGGCTCCAGGCCGGCCTGTCCGCGCAGGCGGTGGCGCTCCAGCTGCTGGTGGTCGAGGACACCGCGGCCGAGATCGAGGTCTACCGGCGGTGGGCCTCCGAGCACCGGGTGGACGGCTTCATCCTGGTCGACCTCCAGGTCCAGGACCCGCGGATCGCGGTACTGGAGGAGCTCGGCGTGCCGTCCGTGGTGCTCGGCGGGCCCGGGCGGCACGGCAGCCTGCCCAGTGTCTGGGCCGACGACCGGGAGGCGATGCTCTCGATCATCGACTACCTGGCCGCCCTCGGCCACACCCGGATCGCGCACCTCGCGGGGCTGCCGGCCTTCCAGCACACCCAGCGCCGGATCCGCGCGCTGCGCGACTGCGCCCGGCGGCTGGGCCTGGCGGAGGCGGTCTCGGTGCCGACCGACTTCAGCGACGCCGAGGGCGCCGCCGCCACCCGGACGCTGCTCTCCCGGCCGCTGCGGCCGACCGCGATCGTCTACGACAGCGACGTGATGGCGGTGGCCGGGCTGGGCGTCGCCGCCGAGATGGGCGTGGCGGTGCCCGGCGAGCTGTCGATCGTCTCCTTCGACGACTCGGTGCTCGCCCGGATCGTCCACCCGGCGCTCACCGCGCTGTCCCGGGACACCTTCACGCTCGGCGAGCAGGTCGCGGACGTCCTGCTGGCGGCGATCGCCGAACCGGCGACCCGGGCGGACGTCCAGACGCCCACACCTCGCCTGACCGTCCGGGAGAGCACTGCTCCGCCGACCCTTGGCAGAGTCCCTAAATCGGTTTAGGCTGCGACCCGAGCAGGGGCCGGCCGGGCCTCGGGGCCGCCCCGGCCACGGGCGGCCACGGCTCGCGCCCCGGCCGCCGACGGCACCGCGCGTCGTTCCACCGCACCAGCAACGCCTTCCTCCCACGCTGGAATCGGAGCACCCGGATGCGAGTACGACTGGCGTCAGCCTTACCGATCTGCGCGGCGCTCGCCGCCACCGCCCTCTGCACGTCCCCCGCCACCGCCACCCCGGCGGCCACCGCCACCCCCGCCCCGGCGGCGCCGGCACCGGCTGCGGCTACGGCTACGGCTACGGCTACGGGCGGCGGCCAACCGTACGCCTCCTACTGGTACCCGAACACCATCCTCGGCTGGGATCCGGCCACCGACCCGGACGCCAGGTTCAACCGCTCCCGTGTGCCGCTGCAACCGCGCACCGCCGACCCCGCCCTCAGAGCCAACGCCAACGCCCGCAGTGGTGAGGGCCGGATCGCCTCGCTGGTCTCCTTCGGCCCCACCTCCGCCAACCCCTCCCAGGGCTCCGCCGACCCCGACTACTACGCCTTCGGCTACTGGCAGTACGTCGACAAGCTGGTCTTCTGGGGCGGCTCGGCCGGCGAGGGCCTGATCCTCGCCCCCAACCCGACCGTCATCGACGCCGCCCACCGCAACGGCGTCAAGGTGTACGGCACCGTGTTCTTCCCGCCCACCGCGTACGGCGGCCGGCTCCAATGGGTGCGCGACCTCACCCAGAAGTCCGGCGGCCGCTACCCCGTCGCGGACAAGCTGGCCCAGGCGGCGCAGTACTACGGCTTCGACGGCTGGTTCATCAACCAGGAGACCGACGGCGGCGACAGCGCGCTCGCCTCCGAGGTGCGCGCCCTGATGCAGTACACCAAGGCGCGGAGCCCGGTGGAGTTCATGTGGTACGACGCGATGACCGAGTCCGGCTCGGTCAACTGGCAGAACGCGCTGACCACGGCCAACGACGCCTTCCTCCAGGACGGCTCCCGGCGCAGCTCCGACTCGATGTTCCTCAACTTCGGCTGGACGGCCGCGGGCCTGGACTCCTCCCGTGACCGGGCGAGATCCCTCGGCCGCGGCGAGTACGAGCTGTACTCGGGCATCGACACCGAGGCCAACGGCTACAACACCGGCGTCTCCTGGGACACCCTCTTCCCGGCCGGCAGGGCGCACACCACCTCGCTGGGCCTCTACCGCCCGGAGTGGACCTGGAAGTCCGCCACCGACCGGGCCGACTTCTACGCCAGGGACGCGCGCTACTGGGTCGGTGCCAACGGCGATCCGTCCGACACCACCACCTCCTCCCCCTGGAAGGGCCTGGCGAACTACGTCGCCGAGGCCACCGCGATCACCGCCAAGCCGTTCGTGACCTCGTTCAACACCGGCCAGGGCGACTTCTACAACTCGGGCGGCGCCCGGGCGGCCACCGGCGGCTGGAACAACCTCTCCCTCCAGGACGTCCCGCCCACCTACCGCTGGCTGGTCACCTCCACCGGCAGCAGGCTGACGCCCTCCATCGACTTCACCGACGCCTACCAGGGCGGCTCCTCGCTGCGCCTGGCCGGGCGGCTGGACGCGGCCAACACCGTGCGGCTCTACCAGACCAGGCTGCCGGTGGCGGCCGACACCCGGCTCTCGGTGGTGCTGAAGACCCCGGCGGCCGGCCCGACCAACCTCCGGGCGGCGGTGTCGTTCACCGACGCCCCGACGGTCTTCACCACGCTGGACCTCGGCTCAACCACCGGCACCGGCTGGGAGCGCAGGACGCTCGACCTGTCCGCGTTCGCCGGCCGGACGATCGCCCAGATCGGGCTCCGGGCCGCCGCCGCGCAGAGCATCGACTCCTACGAGGTGCGGATCGGTCAGCTCGCGCTCTACGACGGCGCGGTGGACACCACCGCCGCGCCCACCGCGCCGACCGTGCTCGGCGCGGCCGACGTCTCCCCCGGCCGCAAGTCGCTGCGCCTGGCCTGGACGGCCTCGGCCGGTGGCGCCGTGCACCACTACGAGGTGTACCGCCGCAACCCGGACGGCAGCCGGACCTTCCTCGGCGCCACCCCCGACGACGCCTACTTCGTCCCCCGGCTGGACCGGGTGGGCACCGAGAGCAGCACCACCGTGGAGGTCGAGGCGATCTCCACCGAGTACGGCCGCTCGGCCGCGGCGACCACCACCGTCGGCTGGACGGACACCACGCCGGCGGTGAGCAACCTGGCACTGGGCCGCCCGGCCACCGCGTCCGGGCAGTGCAACGCCGCCGAGGGCCCGGCCAAGGCCGTCAACGGCAGCGTCACGGGCGGCAACGGCGACAAGTGGTGCACCCTGAACAGCGGCGGCAAGTGGCTGGAGGTGGACCTCGGGGCGGCGCATCCGCTGTCCGGGTTCGTGGTCCGGCACGCCGCCGCCGGCGGGGAGAGCGCCGCCTGGAACACCCGCGACTTCACCATCCAGGTGCGCGGCTCCACCTCCGACCCGTGGACCACCGTGGCCACCACCACCGGCAACACCGCGGCGAGCACCACCCACCCGGTGAGCACCACCGCCCGCTACGTCCGGCTGGTCGTCACCGGGCCGACCCAGACCTCGGACCCGGCCGCCCGCGTCTACGAGTTCGAGGCCTGGGGCTCGTAGGGCCGGTCTGCCCGGGCAGTACGCTCCGCCACCACAGAGAGGACCACCCCCGTGCCGGTCACCATCACCGCCGTCGAATCCACCGACCTGTTCGTCGGCTCCGAGGACGCGCCGCGCCAGATCCTGCGCGTGACGCTGGCGGGGCCGCCGAGCGAGGTCCGCGTCACCGGCCCGGGGGTCGGCGGCGAGGCCCACGGCACGGGGGTGGTCGAGGTGCCGCTGAGCATCGCCGACCCGGTACCGGGCGCGCGGCTGCCGGTCGTCGTGACGGCCGGCGCCGCGCGCGCCGAGGCCGAGGTGAGCGTCGCCGAACCCGGCTGGACCATGTACCTGGTCTCGCACTTCCACTACGACCCGGTGTGGTGGAACACCCAGGCGGCGTACACCTCCCCCTGGGAGCTGCTGTCCGGGGACGCCACCACCCGCCCGCTCTGGGAGCGCAACGGCTTCGCGCTGGTGGACGCCCACCTCGACCTTGCCCTGCGGGACCCGGTCTACCGCTTCGTACTCGCCGAGATCGACTACCTCAAGCCGTACTTCGACCTGCATCCCGAGCGCCGGGAGGACCTGCGCCGGCTGCTGGCGAGCGGCCAGGTGGAGCTGATCGGCGGCACCTACAACGAGCCCAACACCAACCTGACGGCCGCCGAGACCACCATCCGCAACATCGTCTACGGCGTCGGCTACCAGCGCGACATCCTCGGCGGCGACCCGCAGACGGCCTGGCAGCTCGACGTGTTCGGGCACGACCCGCAGTTCCCCGGCTACCTGGCCGCCGCCGGGCTCACCGGCAGCGCCTGGGCGCGCGGCCCGTTCCACCAGTGGGGCCCGATCCAGAAGAACTTCCGTGAGGCCAAGGACGACGCCACCGTCATGCAGTTCCCCAGCGAGTTCGAGTGGATCTCGCCCTCGGGCCGCGGGGTGCTCACCCACTTCATGCCGCACCACTACTCGGCCGGCTGGTGGATGGACTCCTCCCCCGACCTCGCCGCCGCCGAGCAGGCGGTCTACGAGCTGTACCGCAAGCTCAAGCCGGTCGGCGCGACGAAGAACCTGCTGCTGCCGGTCGGCACCGACTACACCCCGCCGAACAAGTGGGTCACCGAGATCCACCGCTCCTGGGCCGCCCGCTACCTCTGGCCCAGGTTCGTCTGCGGCACCCCGCGCGACTTCCTGACCGCCGTCCGCGCCGAACTGGCCGCCACCGGCCGCCGGCCCAGCCCGCAGACCCGCGACATGAACCCCGTCTACACCGGCAAGGACGTCTCGTACATCGACACCAAGCAGGCGCAGCGGGCCGGCGAGGTGGCCGCGGTGGACGCCGAGAAGCTCGCCACCCTGGCCGCCCTGGAGGGCCTGGGCAGCTACCCGGACGCCGCGCTGGACAAGGTCTGGCGCCAACTCGCCTACGGCGCCCACCACGACGCGATCACCGGCTCGGAGTCCGACCAGGTCTACATCGACCTGCTGGCCGGCTGGCGGGAGGCCCACGATCTGGCCGGCGCCGTTCGGGACACCGCGCTGGAGGCCCTGATCGGGCGGGTGGACACCCGCGGGGAGGGCACGGCGGTCGTCGTCGCCAACACGCTGTCCTTCGACCGCTCGGCGCTGGTCGCCGTCCGGCTGCCGGAGCGCTTCGAGGGCGGCCGGGTGCTCGACGAACACGGCACCGAGCTGCCCTGCGTGGTGGACCGGGGCACCCTGCGCTTCTTCGCGGCCGACGTCCCGGCGCTGGGCTGGCGCACCTGGCGGCTGCTGCCGGGCGCCGGCACCGTGGAGCCCGCATGGAGCGCCAAGGCCGGCCGCACCATCGAGAACGACCGGTACCGCGTCAGCGCCGATCCGGAGCGGGGCGGCGGCCTGGCGTCCGTCCTGGACAAGGCGCACGGCCGGGAGCTGATCCGGGGCGGCGGCGTCGGCAACGAGCTGCGGGTGTACAAGGAGTACCCGCAGCACCCCGACTTCGGCGAGGGCCCGTGGCACCTGCTGCCGAAGGGTCCGGTGCTGGGCTCGTGCGAGGGCGCCGCGAGCGTGCGGTGCGAGAGCGGGCCGCTCGGTGAGCGGCTGCTGATCTCCGGCACCGTGGACGGGGTGCGCTACGAGCAGAGCGTCACCCTGTGGCACGGTGTCGAGCGGGTGGACTGCCGCACCCGGGTGGTCGACCACTCCGGCGCCGACCGGCTGCTGCGGGTGCGCTTCCCGCTGGACCTGCCGGGTGCGCTGCCGGTCAGCGAGGTCGCCGACGCGGTCGTCGGGCGCGGCTTCGCGCTGCCGGACGTGGACGTGGCCGAGGCGCCGTGGACGCTGGACAACCCGGCGAACACCTGGTTCGGGCTCGGCTCCACCGCCCGCGTCCGGCTGAGCGCGCCGGACGGCACGCCGCTCGGCGAGCGGGCGCTGGGCGTCGCCGAGGTGGTCGTCCCGGAGCTGGGGAGCGCCGCCGACGCCCGCAAGCTGGTGGTGGCGCTGGCCCGGGTCGGCGTCACCGCGACCACGGCGAGCGCCGACTGGTCGCGTTACGGCTGGCTGGACGTCGACTCCAACCTGCCGGACTTCCGGATCGTGCTGGGCGGCCCGGAGCGCAACGACGCGGCCAAGGAGCTGCTGGAGCGGGCCGGGGCCGAGTACGGCGCGATGCTGTCCCGGCACGGACGGGTCTGGGTGCCCGCCGAGAAGGCGCTGCACGAGGTCTGGCAGCCGAACGCGGACCTGCGCGACCTGCGGGCGCTGCCCGCACTGGTGGTCACCGACCCGGCGGCGCTGGCCGAGGACCTGGCCGACGCCCGGGTGTCGGCCGTCTGCGCGGGTGAGCTGCCCGCCGCCGAGCAGCTCACCGACCACACCGTCGCGCTGCTCACGTACGGGCTGCCGGGCTTCGCCGTCGACCCGAGCGGCGCGCTGCACCTGTCGCTGATGCGCTCGTGCACCGGCTGGCCCTCCGGTGTCTGGATCGATCCGCCGCGGCGCACCTCACCGGACGGCAGCTCCTTCCAACTCCAGCACTGGACGCACGAGTTCGCCTACGCTCTGGTTTCCGGGGACGGCGACTGGCGGGCCCTGACGCTGCCCGCGCAGGGGCAGGAGTTCAACCACCCGCTGTACGCCGCGCCGGCCGAGCCGCACCCGGGCCCGCTGCCGGCCGCCCACTCCTACCTGCGGGTCGAGCCGGCCCGCGAGGTACTGCTCGGCGCCCTGAAGGCCACCGGCAACCCCATCGCGCACGGCTCGGCGGCGGTCTCCGAGCCCGCCTCCGGCGTCACGCTGCGGCTGGTGGAGTCCACCGGGCTCGGCCGCACGGCGCGGCTGGCGGGCGCCCTGGAGTTCTCCCAGCTGCGCGCCGCCGACCTGCTGGAGCGCAGCTCGGACGCGCCGGCGAGCCTGGAGCTGGCGGGCTCCGAGGTGGCGACGGTGGTCGGCGTGCCGGCGATGGCCTGGGCGGGCGGGGCGCCGCTGGGTCCGGTCGCCGAGCGGGCGCAGCCGGTGCACGCCCGGTACTGGCTGCACAACCGGGGGCCGGCGCCGATGGGCTACCTGCCGGTCTCGGTGGGCCTGACGCCGGGTCTGCTGCGGACGGACGGCGGGCCGGTGGAGCTGTCGGTGGTGCTGGCCTCGCAGCTGCGGGACGCCTCGGTGGAGGGCACGGCGAGCGTGCTCGCCCCGGCGGGGTGGCGGGTGAGCACCGGCCGGCGGCCGTATCGGCTCGCGCCGGGGGGTCATCTGCGGTTCCCGGTGACGCTCACTCCCCCGGCGGGCCTGGAGCCGGGCCTGTACTTCGTCGCCGCCCGGGTGGAGCACGACGGGCAGAGCATCGAGGACGTCGCGACGATCGCCGTCGGCGAGCCGTCCGAGGTCCTGCCGGTGCCGGGCGAGGTGCCCGAGGACTGGGCGGCGGCCCAGGGCACCCGGGCCGAGGCCGGGCGGGACACCGGGCTGTCGGTGGCCGTCTCCGCCGGCTCGCTGCGGCTCGCCCCGGGCGGGCGGGCGCGGCTCGGGGTGGTGCTGACCAACCGCACCCGCGGCGAGATCCGCGGTGAGCTCCAGCTGGTCTCCCCGTGGGGGACGTGGGAGCTGATCGCCGATCCGGTGCGCGGCTTCTCGGTGGCGGCCGGCGCCGGTGCGGAGGTCGACTTCGAGCTGGCGGTGCCACGCGACGCCGAACCGGGGGCGTACTGGGCTCTGGCGAAGGTGATGTGGTTCGGCCGCTGCCAGTACGCGCCCACCGTCGAGCTGGTGGTGGCGCCGTGACCCACCAGCACGCGTCGCACGACCACCGGGTGCACGAGCGCGGCCACGAGCATCCGCCGCAGCAGCCCGCGCTGCTCGGCCTGCTCGACGGGCGGCCGCTGCCCCGGACCGAACTCGACCGCCGGCTCGCCGCCCTGCGCGGCGGGCCCAGGTCCTCCGCCCTGCCCGTGCGGGGCAGCGCCGAGGACCGGCAGCTGCGGCGCTGGGTCGCCCAGGTGATCCTCACCGAGGAGCTGTGCACGGCCGAGGCCGCCGGGCGCGGGCTGGACGTCGGAGCGGCGCCGCCGGTGCGCCTGGACCAGCGGGCGGCGGTCGAGCTCGGCTCCATCACGGCCGCGGCCTTCGAGGGCAGCGCCGCCGTCCGGGCGCTGTACGAGGCGGTCACCGCCGAGGTGACGGTCACGCCCGAGGAGGTGGCCGGCTACCGGGCGGCGACCGCCCGCCCCGCGCAGGGCTCGCTCTGGCGGATCGTCACCCCGGACGGCGAATTCGAGGCGGATCCGCAGACCCTGCCGGACGCGCTGGCGACGGCGCTGCGCTCGGTGGAGCCGGGGCAGCAGGTGGTGGTCGGCGAGTGGACGGCGGCCCTGGCCGGGGAGCGCCGGGCCGGCCCGACGGAGACCGACCCGAAGCCGCAGCTGCTGGCCGCCGCACGCCGCACGGCCTTCGTCCGCTGGCTGGACCACGCCCGCGCCCACCGGCTCCAGCTGATCCCCGGCCTGGAACACCCGGGCGACCCGGCCCAGCCCGACAACCACCACCGGCACTGATCGGGGTGGTGCGAGTGTGGGCGGGGCCCTCGGATCCCCGGGGGCCCGCCACACTCGCACCACCTCAGGGTGCGATCAGCCCCCGAACCGCGTCGCTCACCTCCGGCAGCTCTCTGGGGAGTGCCCACTGGTGTGCGTCGTGCTCGGTGAGGACTACCGGTTCGGTCTTCTCCACGGTGACGGCGAAGTTGAACTGGCGGGTGGTGCCGCCGCGGCTGTTCTCGTAGTCGAAGTGTCCGATGTAGCCGGTGACCTGATCGATGGTCAGGCCAGTCTCCTCGTTGGTCTCGCGGTGCAGAGCGTCCAGGATGGTCTCCCCGGACTCGACCGTCCCGGAGGGGATCTCCCACAGGCCCCCCATGTAGTCGTCGGGGTTGCGGCGCACGAGCAGCACGCGGCCGTCGTGGTTGATCACGGCGGCGGCGACGCAGCCGGTGATGCCGGCGGCTTCGGCGTCGGCCGCCAAGCCGGCCACGAACTCGGAGGAGATGACGGTCACAGCAGCTCCTTGTGATGGTCGCTGATCTTGATGGCCGCGCGTACGTACTGCTCGGCCAGTTCCAGATCCTGCTCACGATGCCAGACCGGGAGCTCGGGTGGGCGTGGGCGTGCTCGGCGACGGGGAAGTCCCCGGCCTTGTACCGGCGGTGGGAGTGCGGGCGGCCTCCCTTCTCGGGACGGCGTCACTCGATATCCCCGTAGGTCCTCCGCTGGTCAGACCGCGGCCCTGACCAGCGGAGGACGGCCGACCGGCGGCCCGGACGGGGTTCAGAGCGTGGCGGTGTGGACGAGGCCGAGATCGGTCAGACCTTCGGATCTGCACAGGGCGTCGGACGGGCCTGCGACCTCGGTCTGAAGAAGCTGGTAGACGGCGTCATGTGTCTGACCCCAGTGCATGGCGGCCCGCCACAGCCTGCGGCCGTAGCCGCGGCCCCGGTAGCCCGGCAGGACGCCGAAGTACTGCGGTAGTCCCGGCTCGCCGTAGACGTGGACCTTGACGGCGCCCGCTCCGCGCCGGGTGAGTGTCGGGAGGAGGGTCTGGCCGGGCCGGTGAACGATGTCGAGCGCGAGGACGGTCTCGTCCTTGTCGTCCGACCAGCGCCGATCCTTGTCGTACGGCAGGAACCGGCCGGTGCCGGCGACCCTGATGACGTCCGCGAACACCTCGGGACCAAGGCCGTCGGGGTGAACCGGGCCGAGCGTCGGCACGAACGGCACGGTCATCACGGGGCTCAACCAGTCCCACCGGAGTCGTATGACGGCACCCTACGCACGCACACCGCGTGCCGCAGGCCCCGGCGCGAATGCGGCCGGGACCTTCGGGGTTGTGACCCTTCGGACCGCTAGAACGGGTTGTCGTCGCCCGCGTTGCAGGAGCACTTCGTGGACTCCCGCGCTGTACGAACGCGCCCGGCCGATGGCCGCCGGCCGACCCGCCTGCCCCCTGCGGGCCGGCCGCCCGAAGCCAGGCCCCGCACAGTGCGCGGCCCGGCTTCGCCCCGCCGGCGCTCAGCTGCCGGCCGGCGGGGTGCGCTGCTCCGGTGTGCGCGGGGGCCGTGGGCGGTGCTCCTGGAGCCGCCGGGCGTACTGGCCGCCGTACTGCCAGCGGTTGGCGTCAGCGACCAGGGCAGCCAGGCAATCGCTCTCGGAGCTGGTGGACTTCCGACCGAACATGCCGCTCTCCTTGTCCGGGCGGCGCCGTTGCCGCCCGTGCCGGGTGAGCCTCCGAGTGTCGTCCGGTGACGCGCCGACCGCACGTCCCGGCGGCGCGATTCATGTCGCGAATCGGTAACGACGGGTTTGCCAGTGGGCCGACCGGGTGACCTCGGGCGACACGCCGACGGCGGTCCGTGCGAGACCTCAGCCGAGGAAGCCGCGGAGCAGCGCGGCCGTCGCCTCCAGGTGCTCCTCGGTGGCGCGGCGGGCGCCCTCGACGTCCCCGCTCAGGATCGCCTCGGCCATCGCGCGGTGCTGCTCCGAGGCGTGGTCGATGTTGCGTTCCAGCATCGGGATGGCGTTCAGCAGGTCGTTCAGGCGCATCCGGCACTGGGCGATCCCGGCGGCCAGCGAGTGCGAGCCGGTGAGCTCGGCGATCGCGAGATGGAAGCGCGAGTCCAGCTGTCGGTACGCCTCCGGGCTCGCGCCCTCCAGTTCGCAGAGGCGTTCCTGCAGGTAGGCCCGCTGGTCCTCGGTGAGCCGGCGTCTGGCGGCCTGCTCGGAGGCGCCGGTCTCCAGCACCAGGCGGTAGGTGAGCGCGTCCTCCAGTTCGGCGCCCATGTCCTGGACGACCCGGCGCAGCTCGCCGAGGTCGGGCGGCGGCAGCCGGTACGTGACGAAGGTGCCGCCGTACCGGCCGCGGCGGGACTCCACGCAGCCCGCCTGCTGGAGCGAGCGGATCGCCTCCCGGAGGGTCTCGCGGCTGACGTTCAGCCGGGCGGCGAGTTCGCGTTCGGCGGGCAGCCGGTCGCCGTAGCCGAAGACGCCGAGCTTCACGGCCTCCAGGATCCGCTCGACCGTCTCCTCGAACGCGTTGCCCATCCGGACGGGGCGGAAGATCGCACCGCCCTGCCAGTCCATCCGCGTGTCGTGCCCGCCAGCCTGGTCCACCCCGGAATCGTACCGAGGTGCGGCGCCGGCGGACCCTGCGCACACCCCCTTGACGTGATGGCCACGCTGGGGGAAACATGCCGTCTACGCCAATGGTCTACTTCCGGGCCATTGACCGACCACAGTGCTGTGGGCGCACGTTTCGGATCCCCCACCGAACCCCCAGGGGTGCGCATGTCCTCCGAGAAATCACCCGTCGACCACGCTGCCGCTCCGATGTTTCCGGCAGATGCACCACCCGTTTCATCCGATGAGCAGCGACTGCGCGAACTGGGCTACACCCAGGAGCTGGCCCGCTCGATGTCGAGCTTCTCCAACTTCGCCGTCTCCTTCTCCATCGTCTCCGTCCTCTCCGGCTGCCTCACCCTCTACGGCTTCGGCCTCAACACCGGCGGCCCGGCGATGATCACCTGGGGCTGGCCGCTGGTCGGCCTGATGACGCTCTGCGTCGCCCTCGCGATGGCCGAGATCTGCTCCAGCTACCCGACCGCCGGCGGCCTGTACTACTGGGCCGCCAAGCTCGCCCCCTCGCGCGGGCCCGCCTGGGCCTGGTTCACCGGCTACTTCAACTTCATGGGGCAGGTCGCGGTCACCGCCGGGGTCGACTTCGGCGCTGCCTTCTTCACCAACGCCTTCCTGGAAATGCAGTGGGGCTTCGCGGCGACACCCGCGCACACCGTCGCCCTGTTCGCCGTCATCCTGCTCCTGCACGGGCTGCTCAACACCCGGGGCGTGCGGCTGGTGGCGATCCTCAACAACGTCAGCGTCTGGTGGCACCTGGTCGGTGTGCTGGTGATCGTCGGCGCGCTGGTGCTGGTGCCCTCCCACCACGCCTCCGCGTCCTTCGTGTTCACCAAGTTCGTCAACAACACCGGCTTCCACAGCTCCTTCTACGTCGCGATGCTCGGCCTGCTGCTCGCGCAGTACACCCTCACCGGGTACGACGCCTCCGCGCACATGACCGAGGAGACCCACGACGCCGCGCGCTCCGGCCCGCGCGGCATCGTCAACTCGGTGCTGGTCTCGCTGGCCGCCGGCTGGGTGCTGCTGCTCGGCATCACCTTCGCCATCCAGGACTACGACGGCGCGCTGGGCAGCTCCACGGGCGTGCCGCCCGCGCAGATCTTCCTGGACGCCATCGGCGACACCGGCGCCAAGCTGCTGCTGCTGATCGTGATCGGCGCCCAGTTCTTCTGCGGGATGGCCTCGGTTACCGCCAACTCCCGTATGATCTACGCCTTCTCGCGGGACGGCGCGCTGCCGGGATCACGGCTGTGGCACCGCATCAACCCGCGCACCCAGACGCCCACCAGTGCCGTCTGGCTGGCCACCGGCGGTGCCTTCCTGCTCGGCGCGCAGGACCTCTGGAACGCCACCGCGTACGCCGCCGTCACCTCGGTGTCGGTGATCGGGCTCTACATCGCCTATGTCATCCCGGTGTTCCTGAGACTCCGTCAGGGTGACTCCTTCCAGCGCGGCCCGTGGCACCTGGGCCGCTGGAGCAAGCCCGTCGGTATCCTCGCCGTCGGCTGGACGGCGCTGATCACCGTGCTGTTCATGCTGCCGACCGTCAGCCCGATCACCGCAGTGAGCTTCAACTACACCCCCGTCGCGGTCGCGGCGGTCCTCGGCTTCGCCGGGATCTGGTGGCTGATCTCGGCCCGGCACTGGTTCACCGGGCCCAAGGTCCAGGACAGCCCCGAGGAACTCCCCGACCGGACCGCCGAACTGGAGACCCGATGACCAGGCCCCGACTCACCCTGGAACGGCTGCGCGAACTCGTCGCCGACGGCTCCGTGGACACCGTCGTGCTCGCCATGACCGACATGCAGGGCCGGCTGCAGGGCAAGCGGATCGCCGCCGAGTACTTCCTCACCGACGTCGTCCCGAACGCCGCCGAGGGCTGCGGCTACCTGCTGGCCGTCGACATCGACATGAACACCGTGGACGGGTACGACGTCTCCTCCTGGGAGAGCGGCTACGGCGACTTCGTCCTCACCCCCGACCTCGCCACCCTGCGCAGCGTCCCCTGGCACCCCGCCACCGTGATGGTCCAGTGCGACGTCCACCAGCACGACGGCACCCCGGTCGCCGTCTCGCCCCGGCAGGTGCTGCGCCGCCAGCTGGAGCGCCTGGCGGCCTACGGCTGGCACGCCTACGCGGGCACCGAGCTGGAGTTCATCGTCTTCCGCGACAGCTACGAGCAGGCCTGGGACAAGGACTACCACCGGCTGACGCCGGTCAACCAGTACAACGTCGACTACTCCATCCTGGGCACCTCCCGGATCGAACCGCTGCTGCGCCGGCTGCGCAACGAGATGTCCGGTGCCGGCCTGGTGGTCGAGTCCGCGAAGGGCGAGTGCAACCTCGGCCAGCACGAGATCGCCTTCAAGTACGGCCCCGCGCTGACCACCTGCGACGACCACGCGGTGTACAAGACCGGCGCCAAGGAGATCGCCGCCCAGGAGGGCGTCAGCCTCACCTTCATGGCGAAGTACAACGAGCGCGAGGGCAACTCCTGCCACATCCACCTCAGCCTGCGCGAGGAGGACGGCACGCCGGTCATGGCGGGCGACGGACCGCACGGCTTCTCCAAGGTGATGGAGCACTTCCTGGCCGGCCAGCTGGCCTGCCTGGCCGACTTCGCGCTGCTGCTGGCACCCACCGTCAACTCCTACAAGCGGTACGTCCCGGGCAGCTTCGCCCCCACCGCGATCGCCTGGGGCCGCGACAACCGGACCTGCGCGCTGCGGGTGGTCGGCCACGGCCCGTCACTGCGGTTCGAGAACCGGGTCCCCGGCGGGGACGTCAACCCCTACCTGGCGGTCGCCGCGCTGATCGCCGCCGGACTGCACGGCGTGGAGCAACAGCTCGAGCTGGAGCCCGAGTTCAGCGGCAACGCGTACGCCAGTGACGCGCCGCGGGTGCCCGCCACGCTGCGCGACGCGGTGGAGGCGTTCGAGCGCAGCGAGCCGGCCGCGCTGGCCTTCGGCAAGGACGTCGTACGCCACTACACCCACGCCGGCCGGGTCGAACTGGCCGCCTACGACGCGGCGGTGACCGACTGGGAGCGGCGCCGCGGCTTCGAGCGGCTGTGAGCACCCCGCACGCCGCGTCCACGGGCCCGACGCCCGCGCCGGACCGCCCGCTGATCGGGATCACCAGCTACCTCGACGAGGCCGCCTGGGCGGTCTGGCGCACCCCGGCCGCGCTGCTCCCGCAGGCGTACGTCGACGCCGTCGAGCGGGCCGGCGGCACGCCCGTCCTGCTGCCGCCGCAGTCCGGCCCGGTCCGGCGGCTGCTGGGCCGGCTGGACGGCCTGGTGCTGGCGGGCGGCCCGGACATCGACCCGGCCAGGTACACCGCCCCCGCGCACCCGCGTACGGGCGAGCCGCACCCGCTGCGGGACGCCTGGGAGTGGGACCTGCTGCACGGCGCGCTCGAACTCGACCTGCCGCTGCTCGGCGTCTGCCGGGGCATGCAGCTGCTCAACGTCGCCCTCGGCGGCGACCTGGTGCAGCACCTGCCCGAGCGGACCGGCGACGACAGCCACCAGATCGCGCCCGCCACCTACAACCGGCAGGGCGTGGTGATCAGACCCGCCAGCCGGCTGGGCGAGATCCTCGGCCACGCCGCCAAGGTGCCCTGCTACCACCACCAGGCGGTCGGCCGCCTCGGCGGCGGGCTGCTGGCGACGGCGTGGAGCGCCGACGAGACGGTCGAGGCCCTCGAACTGCCCGGCCGGCGCTTCACCCTCGGGGTGCAGTGGCACCCCGAGGCCGACCCCGGCGATCCCCGCCTGTTCGAAGCCTTCGTCAAGGAGACCCAGTCATGACCCAAGCGGAGCCCGACCTCTTCGAGGTGGTCAACCCGGCCACCGAGGAGGTGATCGAGACGGTGGCGATGGCAGGCCTCGCCGAGACCGACGCCGCGATCGCCCGCGCCAAGGCCGCCTTCGAGAGCTGGCGCCGGGTCGCCCCCGCCGACCGGGCCCGGCTGCTGCGGGCCTTCGCCGCGGCCGTGGACGCCGAGCGCGAGGAGCTGGCCCAGCTGGAGGTCGCCAACGCCGGCCACACGGTGGGCAACGCGCGCTGGGAGGCCGGCAACGCCCGCGACGTCATCGAGTACTACGCGGCGGCGCCGGAGCGGCTGTTCGGCCGCCAGATCCCGGTGGCCGGCGGGATCGACGTGACGTTCCAGGAGCCCCTGGGCGTGGTCGGCGTCATCGTGCCGTGGAACTTCCCGATGCCGATCGCCGCCTGGGCCTTCGCCCCCGCACTGGCCGCCGGCAACACCGTCGTCCTCAAGCCCGCCGAGCTGACCCCGCTGACCGCGCTGCGGCTGGCCGAGCTGGCCCTGCGGGCGGGTATCCCCGAGGGCGTCCTCCAGGTGCTCCCCGGGCGCGGCGCGGTGGTCGGCGAGCGGTTCGTCACCCACCCCGACGTCCGCAAGGTGGTCTTCACCGGCTCCACCGCGGTCGGCAGGGCCGTGGCCGCTGGGTGCGCCGCCCAGGTCAAGCCCGTCACGCTGGAGCTCGGCGGCAAGAGCGCCAACATCGTCTTCGCCGACGCCGACCTGGCGAAGGCCGCGGCCAGCGCGCCGTACGCCGTCTTCGACAACGCCGGCCAGGACTGCTGCGCACGCTCGCGGATCCTGGTCCAGGAGAGCGCGTTCGAGGAGTTCATGGCACTGCTGGAGCCCGCCGTCCTCGGCGTGAAGGTCGGCGACCCGCGCGACGAGGCGACCGAGATGGGGCCGCTGATCTCGGCCGCGCAGCGCGACCGGGTCGCCCGGTACGTACCGGAGTCGGCGCCGGTCGCCGTCCGTGGCGCGGTGCCCGAGGGCAAGGGCTTCTGGTTCCCGCCGACCGTGCTGGCACCCGTCGACCAGGCCTCGCCCGCCTTCACCGAGGAGATCTTCGGCCCGGTCGTCACAGTGGTGCCGTTCCGCGACGAGCAGGACGCCCTGCGGATCGCCAACGCCACCGAGTACGGGCTCTCCGGCTCCATCTGGACCCGCGACCTGGGCCGGGCCCTGCGGGTCGCCCGCGGTGTGGAGGCGGGCAACCTGTCCGTCAACTCGCACTCCTCGGTGCGCTACTCGACCCCGTTCGGCGGGTTCAAGCAGTCCGGCCTGGGCCGGGAACTCGGCCCGGACGCCCTGAACGCCTTCACCGAAACCAAGAACGTCTTCATCTCCACGGAGGAGTGACCATGATCAACCGTCTCGACGGCCGGGTGGCCGTCATCACCGGCGCGGGCAGCGGCATCGGCCTGGCCACCGCCAAGCGCTTCGCCGCCGAGGGCGCCAAGGTGGTCTGTGTGGACCTCGACGAGGCCTCCGGCAAGGCCGCGGCCGACGCGGTCGGCGGACTCTTCGTCCAGGCCGACGTCACCGACGAGGACGCCGTCCGCGCGATGTACGAGAGCGCGGTGGCCGAGTACGGCCGCGTGGACATCGCCTTCAACAACGCCGGCATCTCGCCGCCCGACGACGACTCGATCCTGACCACCGGCCTGGACGCCTGGAAGCGGGTCCAGGAGGTCAACCTGACCAGCGTCTACCTCTGCTGCAAGTACGCCATCCCGCACATGCAGAAGCAGGGCAAGGGCTCGATCATCAACACCGCCTCCTTCGTCGCGGTGATGGGCGCGGCCACCTCGCAGATCTCCTACAGCGCCTCCAAGGGCGGCGTGCTGGCGATGTCGCGCGAGCTGGGCGTGCAGTTCGCCCGCGAGGGCATCCGGGTCAACGCGCTCTGCCCGGGGCCGGTGAACACCCCGCTGCTCCAGGAGCTGTTCGCCAAGGACCCGGAGCGGGCCGCCCGCCGGCTCGTCCACATCCCGCTCGGCCGGTTCGCCGAGCCCGAGGAGATCGCCGCCGCCGTGGCCTTCCTGGCCAGCGACGACTCCTCCTTCATGACGGCCAACACCTTCCTGGTGGACGGCGGCATCTCCGGCGCGTACGTGACGCCGAACTAGCCGCTCGCCTCGCCGGGCCCTCGCCGGGCCGGCCGGTCTCCCCACCGGCCGGCCCGGCTTCGGTCGCCTCGGACCGCACCCCCGGCCGTCCCTGGTCGTCCCCCGGGTGGAGCAGTGCGGCGGGTGCGAGCGGGTGAAGCTGCCCGCCCGGCCGTTCGGGCCACCGGCCGCGGCCAGGCGCCCGGGTGATGCTGCGCGGGGTACCGACCCCGATCCGACCGCCCCCGCCCGGAGGACCCGTGGACAGCGCAACGCTCCAGAACACGCGACGTGCGCTGCACGCGGTCGCCGAGCTGGTCATGGCCGGCCCGCAGTACCGGGCCAGCGGCACGATCAGACTCCGGGTGGGGCCGGGCGGCTTCGCCACCGTGGCGCAGCCGGAGCTGCGGGTCGAGGGTGGCGAGCTGGTGACGGGCTCGGACGCGGGCTCGGACGTTCGGCGGCTGCCGCTGGACGGCGCCAGTTGCGCCGCCCTGGCCCGCGAGGCCGGCGCCGAGGCGGGCGCACCGGCCGGGCTGTACGCCGAGGGAAGTGGGGTGGGCGCCGAGGAGGTCCTGCGGGTCGACCCCGCCGCCGCCCGGCTGATCCTGGACGGCTTCGCGCGGGGGGACACCGCACTGCGCGCGTTCGCCCCCGACCTGCGACCCGTGCTCTGGCCGGAGCACTTCGACCTCGGCATCACGGTGGACTCGGTCAACTACGGTGTCTCACCCGGCGATTCCCACGCGGGCGAGCCGTACGCCTACGTCGGGCCGTGGACCCGCCGCCAGGGCCCGTTCTGGAACGCCCCGTTCGGCGCCACCCGCCCGCTGCGCGAACTCACCGACGCGGCCGCCGTGCAGGCGTTCTTCGCGGACGGCCGGGCACGGGCGGCCGCCGACCCGCCCGCCCCGCAGGGCTGAGCCGCCCCGGGGCGGGTCGGCGGCTCACAGCGTCCGGGCGTCCGCCTGGTCGGCCTCGGGCAGCCAGTCGCGCTCGGGCCGGTACTCCAGCCAGCGCCGGCGCCGCCCGACCTCCGCGAAGGCCCGCAGCAGCGCCGCGACGCCCGGCCCGGGCGCCCGGCGCGGCCACACCAGCGACCAGGCGTACAGCGGGGTAGGCCCGATCAGCGGGACGGCCGTCAGCCCCGAGCCGGGCGGCAGTGGCACCTCGGCGGGGAACAGCGTGATCCCGCCGGGTGTCGTACGGACCCGCTCCAGCAGGTGCTCGAAGCCGAGGTTGGCCTCCCCCGGCAGCATCGGGATGCCGAAGTGCTCGGCGAACCGCCGGGCGAAGTCCAGGCGTTCGGCCGCGGCCGGCAGCACCAGGCGGCAGTCCGTCAGGTCGGCGGGCCGCAGGGCGGCCGACCCGGCCAGCGGGTGGCCGGCGGCGATCAGCGCGTCCACCGGCTCCAGCCGGACCAGGCGGTGGTCCAGCTCCACGTCCCGCTGCTCGCCCCAGTGGTGGAACCGGCCGAACCCCGCGTCGGCCTCCCCGCGCAGCAGCGCCCCGGCCACCGCCGGCAGGTCCCGGCCGACGCCCACCTCCGCGTGCACGGCGGCGGCCGGGGCGTCGAGCACCTCCCGTACGGTCCGCAGCGGGTGGAACAGGTGCCCCCACAGGTCCAGCCGCACCGGGCGCTCCACCTCCCGGACCGCCGCGACGGCCGCCGCGCCCGCGGTGAGCACGGCCCGGGCCGGACCGAGCAGCCGGGCCCCGGCGACGGTGAGTTCCACGCCGCCCTGGCCGCGCTCGAACAGCCGCGCGCCGAGTGCCTCCTCCAGCCGGGCGATCCGCTTGGACAGCGCCTGCTGGGTCACCCCGAGCTGCTCCGCGGCGCGGCGGAAGTGCAGCAGCTCGACGGTCGCCACGAAGGCGCGTACCTGGGCGAGATCAAGATCCACGACTGCCATCCTGGCCCACAACCGGTGGTTGTCAAAGGCCCCGTCCGGTTGTTGGACCGGCCCGGTGGCCCGCGGGTTGACTGATCACACGCCGGGGGGACCGGCCGGGTCGATCACCGAGGAGCAGGGCGATGAAGGCATTCGTGGCGACGGGGAAGGCGACGGGGAGCGCGACCGGGAAGGCGACGGGGAAGGCGTCCGGGCTGGTCCGCCGCGCCGAGGTGGGCGAGCCGGCGCAGTGCGCGGACGAGGTACTGGTGAAGGTCGACGCGTACTCCGTGAACCGGGGCGAGATCTTCCGGCTGGAGGGGTCGGCGGCGGGCGAGCGGCCGGGCAAGGACGTGTCCGGGCTGGTGGTGCAGGCCGCACCCGACGGCTCGGGGCCGGCCGTGGGCCGGCGGGTGGTCGGACACCCCGCGTCCGGTGGCTGGGCCGAGTACGCGGCCGTGCCGACCGGCGCGCTGGCCTGCCTGCCTGAGTCGGTGTCGGCGGAGCAGGCGGCCGCGCTACCGCTGGCCGGGCTGACGGCCCTGCGCCTGCTGCGCGCGGTGGGCGCGCCGGCCGGCCGGCGGATCCTGCTGACCGGGGCGTCCGGCGGCGTCGGGCACTACTTCACCGAACTCGCCGCCGCCGCGGGCGCCCTGGTCACGGCGGTGAGCTCCGCGCCGGAGCGGGGTACGGTGCTCGGCGCGCTGGGCGCCGAGGCCGTCGTCGAGCGGATCGAGCAGGCGCGGGGCACCTTCGACCTGGTGCTGGAGTCCACCGGCGGGCGAAACCTCCCGCTCGCGCTCTCCCGGCTGGCGCCGCGTGGGGAACTGGTCTGGTTCGGCCAGGCCAGCCGCGAGCGCGTCGAACTGGACTTCTTCGACTTCTTCGCCGGCCCGGTCGGCGCCCGCGTCCGCCACTTCAGCTACGCCGACGTGGACGGCCCGGACGCGCCCGATCTGCGGACGCTGGTCCGCCTGGTGGCGCAGGGCCGGCTGCACCCCGAGATCGGCCTGACGGCCGACTGGAGCCGGACCGCCGAGACGCTGGACGACCTTTACGAGCGCCGCATCCGCGGCAACGCCGTCCTGACGGTGTCGTGAACCCCTCTTCCTGAACCCCTCTTCTCTGCGAACCCCTCTTCCGCAAACCCCCCTTCGAACGGAGTGGTACCGATGACCGCAACCGACCCCCGCACCGTGGTGGAGCGCTACGTCACGGCCGTCGCCGAGGGCGACCTCGACACGATCACGGCCAGCTTCCACCCCGACGCCACCTGGACCTACCCCGGCGACCTCCCGCTCAGCGGCGTCTGGCGCGGACGCGACGCCATCGTCAACGGCTTCCTGGGCGGCGCCGGCGCCCTGTTCGCCCCGGGCGGCGCACCGGTGGTGACGCTCACCGGCCTCCTGGCGGACGGCGACCAGGTGGTGGCCGAGTGGACGGCCAAGGGCGTCGCGGCGAACGGCGCCGTGTACGACAACCAGTGCCTGGGCATCTACACCGTCCGGGACGGCCTGATCACCGCGGTGCGCGAGTACGCCGACACCCTGCACGCCCAGCGGACGCTGTTCGCCGAACGCTGACCGGCCGTCAGCGGCGGCCGGGGGTCGGCGGTACGGTCGGGTGCATGGCTCCCGAAGACGTACCACCGCCCCCGCCGCCCGTCACCGCGGACGATGTCGACCGCGCCGTCCGGCTCGCCGTCGCCGTCCTGCGCCAGGCGCCGCAGGACGCCTGGAGCGCGAAGGCCGGCTCGCTGACCTGGGACTGCTGGGAGACCGCCGAGCACCTGGCCGACGACCTCTTCGCCTACGCCGTCCAACTCGGCCCCCGGCAGCCGCCGCTGGAGGGCGAGGTGCCGTTCCTCTGGGAGAGCCGCCGGCCCGGCGGCCCGGCCAACGCCGTGCACGCGGACCGGTCGGCGGGGCCCGCCGGGCTGCTCCAGGTGCTGGAGGCGAGCGGCGCGCTGCTGGTCGCCATGGTCCGTACGACGCCCCCGCAGACCCGGGCCTATCACGGCTACGGTGTGTCGGACCCGGAGGGCTTCGCCGCGATGGGGGTCGTGGAGACCCTGGTGCACACCCATGATCTGGCCGAGGGGCTCGGGCTCGACTGGACGCCCCCGGCGGACCTCTGCGCCCGGGTGCTCACCCGGCTGTTCCCGCAGGCCCCGCAGGACACCGCCTCCTGGCCGACGCTGCTCTGGGCCACCGGCCGCGGCGAGCTCCCCGGCCACGCCCGGCCGACCAGGTGGCGCTGGTACGGCGCACCCCGGTCGTAGATCGCCCAACACCCGCACTTGTCTGATCATCCCATCGGCACAACCGGTTGGACTCGCCCACTGCGGGCGAGTCGACCGGTGTTCGGCCGGGGAATCGGTGTTCGGGCGCTAGCCTGCGGTGTCAGGCAGCAGATCAGGCACGTCGGACAAGTCGGACAAGGAGGCTGCGATGACGGCGACCGATGACCAGACCGAGGGCGGGACGGAGGGCCAGTCGGAGGGCCAGCCGGACGGCCGGACCAACCGGGCCGCCAGGCTGGGCTTCCAGCCCGGCCAGGTGATCCAGGAGATCGGCTACGACGACGACAGCGACCACGCCCTGCGCGAGGAGATCGAGGAGATCACCGGCCTGGACATGGTCGACGAGGAGTACGACGACGTCGCCGACGCCGTGCTGCTCTGGCACCGGGACGGGGACGGCGACCTGACGGACGCCCTGGTGGACGCCATCGGCCTGATCGAGGACGGCGGGGTGATCTGGCTGCTCACCCCCAAGCCCGGACGGGACGGCTATGTCGAGACCGGCGACGTCAGCGAGGCCGCGCAGACGGCTGGGCTGTCCACGACCAAGACCCTCAGCACCGGCGGCGCCTGGTCCGGCGCCCGCCTGGTGACGCCGAGGACCGCCCGCCGGTAGCGGCGGAGCCCGGCGCGGCGACGGCGCCGGGCCCGGTGACCGCGGGCGGCGCGGGCCACCCGCTTCAGCGCGCGGCCGGCGCGACGGTGGTGGCGAACCGCAGGAGTTCGGCCACCGCCCTGTCGATCCGGCGGATCAGCGCCTCGCGCGCCCCGGCCTCGGCCAGATCCGCCCGCTGGGCGAGGAGTTGGGTCGGCACCGCCCACCCGCCCAGCGCCCGGACCACCGAGCGCAGGTGGTCGCATGCGCCGGCCGCGTTGTGCAGGCCGGCGGCGGTGGCCGCGATCAGCACCGGCCGGTCGCTGAGCGCGTCGTCCGGCAGGTGGTCGAGGGTGTTCTTGAGCGCGCCGGAGAGGCTGCCGTGCTGCACCGGCGTGGCCAGGACGACCGCGTCCGCCGCCGCGAACTCCTTGAGCAGCCGGCCGACCCCTGGATCCTGCCGGAGCCGGCCGTCGGCGTACCGGGCGGGGTCGAGCACGGGCAGGTTCAGCAGCGAGCGGTCCAGTTGACCGGACGTCAGGGCGCCGTCCAGCTCGGCCCGTTCACCGATCAGGGTGGTCAGGACGCGGCAGCTGGACGTCTCGGCGATGGTCCCGGTGACCAGCAGCAGGTTCACGATCCCGCCCCTCGGGCCGCCCAGGCGTTCTTCAGCCGGTCGAGCTGGTCCAGGGCGGCGAGCACCTCGTCCGGGTCCACCCCGAAGTCGATCAGGCAGGCCACCTCGTCGATGCCCACCGCCTCCAGCCGCTCCAGGGTCTTCAGCCCGTCCTCCACGGTGCCGAAGAGTCCGCCGTTGTCGAAGTACCGGTCGAAGGAGCGCTCGACCAGGAACTCCAGGTCGTCCTCGTCCAGTTCGTTCGGGTCGACGCCGGGCAGGATGTCACCGGCCGCCTTCATGATCAGGCCGATCGAGCTGCGGATGTAGTCGGTGAACGGGCGGCGGACCTTCTCGCGGACGGCGTCCCGGTCGGCGCCCAGGAAGGTGTGCAGCATCAGCGCCACCTGACCCGCCGCGCCGGACGCACCCGCGGGCAGGCTCCCCCGGTACAGGGCGATCTTCTTGGCCAGGTCGTCCAGGTCCTGGCCGAGCAGGTGGGTGAGCACGCCGAGGCCCAGCTCGCCGGCCTGGCGGAAGGTCTCCGGGCTGCCGGCACTGGTCAGCCAGACCGGCAGCTCCGGCTGGACGGGGGCCGGGTAGGTGCGCACCGACACCGCGGTGCCGTCACCGTCCGGCAGCTCCACGCTCTCCTGCCGCCACAGCCGCCGGACGGTCTCGATGGTCTCGGTCAGCACCTCCTTGCGCCGGGCGTAGTTCTCCGGGCGCAGCACGAAGTCGTTGGCGTGCCAGCCGGAGGCGAAGGAGAGGCCGACCCTGCCCTCGGACAGGTTGTCGACCACCGACCACTCCTCGGCGATCCGCACCGGGTGGTGCAGCGGGCCGACCACGCTGCCGGCCCGGATCGCGACCCGCTCGGTGGTGGTGGCCAGCGCGGCGCCGGTCACCGCGGGGTTCGGGTACTGGCCGCCGAACTCGTGGAAGTGCCGCTCCGGCGTCCAGACGGCGCTGAAGCCGTGGGTGTCGGCGAAGCGGGCCCCCTCCAGCAGCAGCCGGTACTGGTCGCGGCCCCGGCCCTGGCCGTCCGCGAAGTAGAAGAGACTGAAGTGCACTGTGGTACCCCCCTGTTGAGCGAGTCGATCGAAGGTCAGGACTTGGCGGGGCCGGCCGCGGCGAGCTCGGCCGGTCCGGCGGACGCCTCGGCGGCCGGCCGGCTGCGCACCAGCAGGGTGGCCAGCGCGGCGGCTGCCATCACCGAGACGGGAAGCAGGAAGGTGCCCCGGATCGCGTCCGTGGTGGCGCCGTGGGCCAGGCGGGCCTGGAGCAGGGCGCCCACCGCGGCGCTGCCGAGCAGGCTGCCGCAGAGCCTGGTGGTGTTGAACAGGCCGGAGGCGGCGCCGGACATCTCCGGTTCGATCTTCTCGAAGGCCACCACGCCCGCCGGGGCGAAGGCGACCCCCATGCCGAGACCGACCACGGCCAGCCCCGGCAGCAGCACGTACCAGCCGGCGTCGGCGCGGATCAGCGCCGCCAGCAGCCCCAGGCCCGTACCGAACAGCGTGAGCCCGGCGACCATCACGTACTTGCCGCCGAAGCGGTCGCACAGCCGGCCGGAGTACGGCGCCACGAAGATCGAGACCAGCGGTGCGGCGGCGATCAGCAGGCCGGCCCGGAAGGCGCTGAAGCCGTGCACCTGCTGGAGGTAGAGCGGGGTCAGCAGGAGCATCCCGCCCAGGCCGCACGGGAGGGCGCCGACCACCACGGCCATCACGGTGAAGTTGCGGTTGCGCAGGATCGGGAACGGCACCAGCGGGTCCCGGCCCTGGCGGCCGCGCTCGACCAGGAGGAAGACGCCGAGGACGGCTCCACCGAGCGCGATCAGCAGCGGGACGCTCAGCGGGCCCCAGAGTGTGCCCCAGTGGTGCGACTCACCCTCGATCAGCCCGTACACCACGCAGAACATGGCGATGCTGAGCAGTACCGACCCGAGCACGTCGATCCGGTGCTTGCGGGAGGCCTCCAGCGGGGGCACGAAGGTCAGCACCAGGACCGAACCGATCAGTCCGATCGGGATGTTGATGTAGAAGATGCCGCGCCAGCCTAGCCAGGAGATCAGGAACCCGCCCAGGGTCGGCCCCGCGGCGGCGACGATACCCGCGAAGGAGCCCCAGACGCCCATCGCCGAGCCGCGCCGCTCGGCGGGGAAGATCCGGGTGATGATCGCCATCGCCTGCGGGGTCTGCAACGCGCCGCCGACGCCCTGGAAGACCCGGGCGGCGATCGCCTGTCCGGGCGTCTGGGCGAAGCCGCAGAGCGCCGAGGAGGCCACGAAGACCGCCAGGCCCACCAGGAAGATCCGCCGCGGGCCGAAGAGGTCGCCGAGCCGCCCGCCGGTGACCAGCAGGACGGCGTAGGAGAGCAGGTAGGCGTTGATCATCCAGAGCACCTGGTCGACGCCTGCGTGCAGGCCCTCCCCGAGCGAGGGCACGGCCACGTTCACCGCCGTGGTGTCCAGCAGGACGACCGCCTGGGTGAAGCAGATCGCGAACATCGCGGCCCAGGGGCTCTGCAGCCTGGCGCGCAGGCCGGCCGGCGCGGCGGCGGGGGCCGCGCTCATGTGCCCACCCGGCCCTGGACGGCTCGTCGGCTTCGCTCGGTCATGACGGGGTTCCTTCCGTAGGTGCCGGCCGGCGGTGGTGGGCGGTGGCCACCACCCGGCCGGACCGGCACGGGTGCGGACGGACCGGCCTCGCGGGCCGGCCCGTCCCAGGGGTGGTCAGTCGCTCTCGGCGTGCGCCGCCGCGACCAGGCTGCGCGGGCGCAGGTCCGTCCAGTTGGCCTCGATGTACTCCAGCGCCGCCGCCCGGGGGCCGGGGCCGAAGGCGGTGTCCCAGCCGGCCGGGACGTCCACCGAGAGCGGCCAGAGCGAGTGCTGGCCCTCGTCGTTGACCAGGACGAGGTAGTCGGCGTCGGCGTTCTCGAAGGGGTTGGTGCTCATGGTCTTCCTTACCTCTCGGGAGCGGGTGCCGGGCCGGTCCGTGACGGGCCGACCCGGCCGGGATGCGGGGTCAGTTCGCCGTGGTCCGGCGGAGCTCGGCGGCGAGCCGCGCGCCGATCTCGGCGATCGGCCGGGGGCGGGTCATCTCACCGTGGACGCAGTCCACCGGGTGGTCGCCGATCTCGGCGACGTGGGCCGCCCAGTGGGCGGCGGTCGGGTCGGCGGCCGTCTTGTCCGCCGTGGCGGTGAAGAACAGCAGCCTCCCGTCGAACCGGCGCGGCGTGAACTCCCCGGCCAGTTCGAGGTGCTGGGCGAACCCGCGGGCCATCGCCCGCAGGAGCTCCGTGCTCGCCCCCGCGATCGGGCTGTCCTGCGCCTTGAGCAGCCCCAGGGCGCTCTCTGGCGTGAGCGCCTCAACGGCGTCAGCTTGCACCGGATGGCCGAGCGAGTCAAGGAGTGCCGCCAGCGCCTGCTGATCACCCGTCAGCGCCGGCCGGGCGCCCTGCCGCGGGTAGCTGTCCAGCAGGGCCAGCAGGGCCACCTGCTCGCCCTGTTCACGCAGCCGGACGGCGATCTCGTGCGCGACCGTGCCACCGAAGGACCAGCCCAGCAGGTGGTACGGGCCCTCGGGCTGGACCTCGCGGATCCGGGCCAGGTAGTCCCCGGCCATCTCGCCCAGCGACTGCGGGGCGCCGTCCGGCTCGCTCAGGGCGCGGGCCTGGAGCCCGTACAGCGGGCGGTCCGGCTCCAGTTCGCGCAGCAGCCCGGAGTACACCCAGGCGATGCCGGCCGCCGGATGGACACAGAACAGCGGCGCCGGGCCGCCGGCCGCCGGCCGGGCGCGCAGCGGGAGCAGTACGGCGTAGTCGTCCTGCCGGGGCCCGCCGGCGGTGGCGAGTTCGGCCAGCCGGGCCACCGTGGGCGCCTCGAACAGCGCCCGCAGGCCCAGTTCCACGCCGGTGGCGGCCCGGAGCCGGCCGAGCAGCCTGGCCGCCAGCAGTGAGTGGCCGCCGAGCTCGAAGAAGTTGTCGTCGATCCCGACCGTTTCCAGGCCGAGGGCCTCGGCGAAGGCGGCGCACAGCTCCTTCTCCAGTGCGGTGCGCGGCTCCCGCCCGGCCGGCAGCGGCGTGGCCTGCGGGGCGGGCAGGGCGCGGCGGTCGAGCTTGCCGTTGGGTGTGAGCGGCAGCCGGTCGAGCGCGACGACGGCGGACGGCACCATGTACTCGGGCAGGGCCCGCTCCAGCGCGGCCCGCAGCGCGGCGGTGTCCGGCGGGCCGTCGGCGCCGACCACGTAGGCCACCAGGCGCTGGTCGCCGGGCTGGTCCTCGCGGACCACCACGGCGCTCGACCGGACCTGGTGGTGGTCGGTCAGGGCGGTCTCGATCTCGCCGAGCTCGATCCGGAAGCCGCGCAGCTTCACCTGGTCGTCGGCCCGGCCGAGGTAGACCAGGTTGCCGTCGGCGCGCCAGGTCGCCAGGTCGCCGGTGCGGTACATCCGGGCGCCGGCCGGGCCGTGCGGGTCGGCGACGAAGCGCTCGGCCGTCAGCCCCGGGCGGCCGAGGTAGCCGCGGGCCAGGCTGGCTCCGGCGATGTAGAACTCGCCGGGCACGCCGGGCGGGGTGGGCCGCAGGTGCGCGTCCAGCACGTAGGCCCGGGTGCCCGCGAACGGGCGGCCGATCGGCACCGGCCCGTCGGGCAGCTCCGTGCCCGGCGGGATGCGGTACTCGGTGCAGTTGACCGTCGCCTCGGTCGGCCCGTACACGTTGACCAGGCCCACGTCCGGGTGCCGGCGCCGCCACTCGGCGACCGCACCGGCGGTCAGCGCCTCTCCGCCGAGCAGCAGCTCGCCGGAGGGCGAGAACTCGGGCGGCAGGGCGGTGAGCAGCGGCAGGTGGCTCGGGGTGGCCTTGAGGAAGGTCACCGGGTGCTCGGCGAGGGCGTCCCTGGTGGGCCGGTCCTCGTCCAGGGCCGCCAGGTGGACGCAGCCGCCCACCACCAGCGGGGTCCAGAGCGCGGTGACGGTCAGGTCGAAGGAGACCGGTGAGTGCACCAGGGCGACGCCGCGGGCGCTCGGGTAGTCGGCGGCCGTCCAGCCGAGGTAGTCGGCGACCGAGCGGTGCTCGACCACGACGCCCTTGGGCCGGCCGGTGGAGCCGGAGGTGTAGATGACGTACGCCGGGTGACCGGGGGTGAGCCGGGCGAGCCGGTCCGCGTCGGCCAGGTCGGTGTCGGGCTCCCCGGCGAGCAGCGCGGTGACCTCGGGCCGGTCCAGCTCCCAGACCTCGGGCCCGTCGACGGCCGGCAGGGCGGCGCCGGCGTCCAGGGTGGTCAGCAGGAGGGTCGGCGCGGCGTCCGCGAGGGTGTACGCGATCCGCTCGGCCGGGTGCGCCGGGTCGATCGGCAGGTACGCGGCGCCGGACTTGAGCACCGCCAGCAGCGCCACCACCTGGTCCACCGAGCGCGGCAGGGCGAGGGCGACCAGCCGCTCGGGGCCGGCGCCGCGCTGGACCAGCAGCCTGGCCAGCCGGTTGGCCCGGGCGTTGAGCTCGGCGTAGCTGAGCTCCCGGCCGTCCGCGCGCAGCGCCGGCCGGTCGGGGGTGCGCTCCACCTGGGCCTGGAACAGCTCGGGCACCGGCAGGAGGGGCGACGGGGCGACGGCGGGCCGGTCGGCGCCGCTCCACTCGGTCAGCAGGCGCTCGCGCTCGGCGGGTTCGAGGATCTCCAGCGAGCCGATCGGCCGGTCGGGCTCCGCGGCGGCCCGGGTCAGCAGCCGCAGCAGGCGCCGTACCAGCTGCTCGACGGTGCCGCGGTCGTACAGGTCGGTGTTGAACCTGAGGGTGGCGTCCAGGCCGGCCGGGTGGCCCGCCTCGTCCAGGCGCTCGCTGAAGTGCGCCGTCAGGTCGAACTTGGCGGCCGCCTGCCGGGTCTCGTACGGCGAGGTCCGCAGGCCCGGCAGGTCGAGGCCGGGCTCGGCGTCGGTGTGTACCGTCAGCAGCACCTGGAACAGCGGGTGCCGGGCCAGCGAGCGGGCCGGGTTGAGCGCCTCGACCAGCTGCTCGAACGGCAGGTCCTGGTGGGCGTACGCGGCCAGGTCCGCCTCCCTGACCCGCTCCAGGAGCGCGCGGAAGGTGGGGTCGCCGGCGGTGTCGGTACGCAGGACCAGGGTGTTGATGAAGAAGCCGACCAGCTCCTCCAGCGCCTCGTCGGTGCGCCCGGCCACGGGTGTGCCCAGCGGGATGTCCGGGCCCGCCCCCAGTGCGGTGAACAGGGCCGCCAGGCCGGCCTGGAGGACCATGAAGAGGCTGGCCCGCTGCTGCCTGGCCAGGTCGGTCAGGGCGGCGTGCAACGCGGCTTCGACCCGGAAGTCCAGGCCCTCGCCGCGGTGGCCGGCGACGGCCGGCCGGGGCCGGTCGGTGGGCAGCGCGATCAGGTCCGGCAGACCGTCCAGCGCCCGGCGCCAGTACGTGAGTTGCTCGGCGAGCACGCTGCCCGGCCGGTCGGCGGCGCCCAGGACCCGCTGCTGCCAGAGGGTGTAGTCGGCGTACTGCACGGGCAGCGGCGCGAAGGCGGGCGCGCGGCCCCGCGTCCTGGCCGCGTAGGCGGTGGCGAGGTCGCGGGTCAGCGGGGCCATCGACCAGCCGTCGGTGGCGATGTGGTGCATGGTGAGCAGCAGTACGTGATCCTGCTCGCCGAGGATGAACAGGGTGGCCCGCAGCGGGAGTTCGGCGGCCAGGTCGAAGCCGTGCGCGGCGGCCGCGGCGGCCGCGGCGGCGAGTCCGGCCTCGGTGGTGTGCAGCAGTTCCAGCGCGGGCCGCGCCTCGGCCGGTGCGAGCACGTGCTGGCGCGCCGTGCCGTCGTGGTCGGGGAAGACGGTGCGCAGGCTCTCGTGCCGCTCGGTGAGGTCGGCCAGCGCGGCGTGCAGCGCGTGCTGGTCGAGCGGGCCGTGCAGGCGGAAGGAGAGCGGGATGTTGTAGGTGGCGTTGGGGCCCTCCATCCGGTTGAGGAACCAGAGGCGGCGCTGGGCGTGGGAGAGCGGCACGGCGGCGGGGCGCTCGGCGGCGGTCAGCGCGGGGCGGGCCGCGCCGGCCGCGCCGAGGCGCTCGGCGAGCCGGGCCACGGTCGGGGCCTCGAACAGGGCGCGGATGCCGAGCTCGACGCCGATCGCGGTGCGGATCCGGCCGACCAGCCGGGTGGCGAGCAGCGAGTGGCCGCCGAGGTCGAAGAAGCTGTCGTCGATGCCGATCCGCTCCAGGCCGAGGACGTCGGCGAAGAGACGGCAGAGCACCTCCTCCTGCGGGTCGCGCGGGCCGCGCGAGGAGACCACGAGGTCGAGGTCGGGTTCGGGCAGCGCCTTGCGGTCGAGCTTGCCGCTGGGGGTCAGCGGCAGCGCGTCCAGCACGACGACGACGGTGGGGACCATGTAGTCGGGCAGGAGGGCGCCGAGGAAGGCCCTGAGCTCTGCGGGGTCCGGGCCGCGGTCCGACGCGTCGGCCGGGACGGCGTAGCCGACCAGCCGGTTGACGCCGCCCGCGCCCTCGCGCACCACCACCGCGCAG
Source organism: Kitasatospora sp. NPDC050543 (assembly GCF_044457565.1). NCBI lineage: Bacteria > Bacillati > Actinomycetota > Actinomycetes > Kitasatosporales > Streptomycetaceae > Kitasatospora > Kitasatospora sp. NPDC050543. The sequence continues at coordinate 86,477 of NZ_JBITGZ010000021.1, forward strand.
GCCCCCACGCCGGGGTGCTTGGCGAGCGCCGTCTCGACCTCGCCGAGCTCGATCCGGAACCCGCGTACCTTGACCTGGTGGTCGACCCGGCCGAGGAACTCCAGGTTGCCGTCGGCGCGACGGCGGACCAGGTCGCCGGTGCGGTACATCCGGCTGCCGGGCGGGCCGTACGGGTCGGCGACGAAGCGCTCGCCGGTCAGGGCCGGGCGCTGCCAGTACCCGCGGGCCAAGCCGGCGCCGGCGATGTAGAGCTCGCCGGGGACACCGACGGGGGCGGGCTGCAACCCCGCGTCCAGGACGTGGGTGCGGGTGTTCCAGACCGGCCGGCCGATCGGCGGGGCCTGCGGCGCGGGCGAGAGCGGGTCGCTCATGGTCGCGACCACGGTGGCCTCGGTGGGGCCGTACACCTGCATCACCCGCCGGCCGGGTGACCAGCGCTCGACCAGGTCGGCGGGCAGTGCCTCGCCGCCGACCACGAAGCCGCGCAGCGTGGGCAGGTCGCCGTCCGGCAGCGAGGCCAGCATCGGCGCCACCAGGTCGGTGTGGGTGACCCGGTGCCGGACGATCAGGTCGTACAGTTCCCGGCCGACGGCCTGCTGGTCGGGGCCGGGGAGGACCAGCGCGGCGCCCGAGGCGAGGGTCATCGCGATGTCGGCCATCGAGACGTCGAAGCTGATCGAGACGACCAGCAGGAACCGGCTGGTGCCGTCCAGGCCGAGCCGCTCGATGTGGGTCCCCGCGACCGAGGCGATGCCGGCGTGCGAGACCACCACGCCCTTGGGGCGCCCGGTGGAACCGGAGGTGTAGATGACGTAGCCGGGGTGGGCGAGGGTCAGCGGGGCCGTGCGGTCGGCGTCGGCCGGGTCGGTGACGGGCAGGCCGTCGAGGTCGCCGGTGGCGTCGAGCAGGACGAGCGGGCGTTCGTCGCCCGCCAGGCGGCCGGCCAGGGCGGTGGTGGTGAGCACCAGCGCGGGTGCGCCGTCCGCCAGCATGTAGGCGATCCGGTCGGCGGGGTAGCCGGGGTCGATCGGCAGGTACGCGGCGCCGGCCTTGACCACCGCGAGCAGCCCGACGACCATGTCGACCGAGCGCGGCACGGCGAGCGCGACGAACTGCTCGGGGCCCACGCCCAGCGCGATCAGGTGGTGGGCGAGCCGGTTGGCGCGCTCGTTCAGCTCGCGGTAGGAGACGACGGTGTCGCCGAAGACGACGGCATCGGCGTCCGGGGTGCGCGCGGCCTGGGCCTCGAACAGCGCGGGCAGGGTCGCCGCGGGCACCTCGTGGGCGGTGTCGTTCCAGTCCTCCAGCAGCTGGGCGCGTTCCCGGCCCGGCAGGAGGTCGAGCTTGGCGAGCGGCAGCCCCGGGTCCTGGAGGGCGCTCTCCAGCAGCCTCAGGAGGTACCCGGCGAAGCGCTCGACCGTGCCGTGGTCGAACAGGTCGCGGCTGTACTCGATCACGCCCTCGATGCCGCCGGGCCCGCCGTCGGCGCCACGGCGCTCGACCAGGTCCAGGGCGAGGTCGACCTTGGCCAGGCCGAGCGGGACGACCGAGGTGGTGGCGGTCAGGCCCGGCAGGTCGAGGTCGGCGTCCAGGCTCTCCTGGAAGGCCAGCATCACCTGGAACAGCGGGTGGCGCGAGAGCGAGCGGGCCGGGTTGACCAGCTCGACCAGCCGCTCGAACGGCAGGTCGGGGTGGGCGTACGCGGCCAGGTCGTACTCCCGCACCCGGCCCAGGAGTTCGGCGAAGCTGGGGTCGCCGGAGGTGTCGGTGCGCATCACCAGGGTGTTGACGAAGAAGCCGACCAGCTGGTCCAGGCCCTCGTCGGTGCGGGCGGCGATCGGGCTGCCGATCGGGATGTCGCTGCCCGCGCCGAGGCGGCTGAGCAGGGCGGCCAGCGCCGCCTGCAGGGCCATGTAGACGGTCGCGCCGCTCTCCCGGGCCACCGCCTGGAGCCGCCGGTGCAGTCCGGCGGGGATCGCCAGCGGCACGGCGGCGCCGAGGTAGCCGGCGACGGCGGGGCGGGGGCGGTCGGTGGGCAGGTCGAGCTGGTCCGGGAGGCCGGCCAGGGTGGTGCGCCAGAACTCCAGCTGCTGGGCGAGCTGGCTGCCCCGGTCCGTCTCGGCGCCGAGCACCTCGCGCTGCCAGAGCGTGTAGTCGCCGTAGCGGACGGGGAGTTCGGACCACTGCGGCGCGGCCCCGGCGCTGCGGGCGGCGTAGGCCCGCGAGAGGTCGCGGGTGAGCGGTCCGGTGGAGGGGCCGTCGGCGGCGATGTGGTGCAGCACCAGCAGCAGCACGTGATCGTCCTCGGACAGTTCGAACAGGTGGGCCCGCAGCGGGAGTTCCTCGGCCAGGTCGAAGCCGGCCGAGGAGGCCAGGCGCAGCGCGGCGTCCAGTCCGGCCCGCTCGACGCGCTGCTCGTGCAGCACCGGGCGGGCCCGCTCGCCGTCCAGGACCAGCTGGTACGGCTCGCCGTCCAGCTCCGCGAACACCGTCCGCAGGGCGTCCTGACGTTCCGTCAGATCGGCGAGCGCCTCGGCGAGGGCCGAGCGGTCCAGCCGGCCGCGCAGCTCGATAGCGAGCGGGATGTTGTAGAGCGCCGAACCGCCCTCGAAGCGGTTCAGGAACCAGAGCCGGCTCTGCTGGTAGGACAGCGGCAGACGTTCGGGCCGCTCGGCGCCCTCGTGGCGGCGCAGCGCCGGGCGGGCTCCGCCGGCGCCCGCCAGCCGTTCGGCGAGCGCGGCGACGGTCGGGGCCTCGAACAGCTGGCGGATCTTCAACTCGGCGTTGAAGACCGACCGGATGCGGCTGAGCAGCCGGATCGCGAGCAGCGAGTGCCCGCCCAGCTCGAAGAAGCTCTCCTCCACCGGGACGGTGGGCAGGCCGAGGATCTCGGCGAAGAGCTCGGCCAGCAGCTCCTCCTGGACGGTGCGCGCGGGCCGGCCCTGGCGGGCGCCCGGCTCCTCCTCGTACGCGGGAGCGGGCAGCGCCTTGCGGTCCAGCTTGCCGTTGGGGGTCAGCGGCATCCGGTCCAGGACGACGAGGGCCCCGGGCACCATGTAGTCGGGCAGCCGCTCGGCCAGCGCGCGGCGCACGGCCGCGGGTTCGGCGTCGCCCACCAGGTAGCCGACCAGGCGCCTGTCGCCCGGGCGGTCCTCGCGGACCAGCACGGCGGCCTGGGTGACACCGGGGCGGGCTGCGAGCACGGCCTCGATCTCACCGAGCTCGATCCGGAACCCGCGCAGCTTGACCTGGTGGTCGACCCGGCCGAGGTACTCCAGCGTGCCGTCCGCGCCCCAGCGGGCGAGGTCCCCCGTACGGTACATCCGGGCGCCGGCCGGGCCGTACGGGTCGGCGACGAAGCGCTCGGCCGTCAGCCCCGGGCGGCCCAGGTAGCCGCGGGCCAGGCCGTCGCCGGCGATGTAGAGCTCGCCGGCCACGCCGGGGGCGACCAGCGCGAGGCCGCCGTCCAGGATCCGGATCCGGGTGTTGTGCATCGGCCGGCCGATGCCCGGTGCGCCGGGGCGGCCGTCCAGAACGGCGGTGGTCGACCAGATGGTGGTCTCGGTCGGGCCGTACATGTTGGTGGCCCGCGCGGAGAGCTCGTGCAGCCGGGCGGCCAGCGCGGGCGGCAGGGCCTCCCCGCCGACCAGCGTGCGCAGCCCCGCCAGTGCCTGCGGGTGGGTGGCGATCAGCGCCTGCCACAGCGAGGGGGTGGCCTGGACGACGGTGGTGCCGGTGGCTGCGATCAGGGCGGCCAGGGCGGCCGGGTCCTGGACGGTCTCCTTGGCCGCGACAACCAGGCCGGCCCCGCTGAGCAGCGGCAGGTACATCTCCAGGCCCGCGATGTCGAAGGCGATGGTGGTGACGCTCAGCAGCCGGTCGGCGCCGGTCATCGGGAACTGCTCGCACATCGCGGCGAGGAAGTTGCCGAGGGCGGAGCGCGGCACCACGACGCCCTTGGGCCGGCCGGTGGATCCCGAGGTGTAGATGACGTACGCGGGCGTGGCCGGCGACACCTTGACGCCGGGGGCGACCGCCGGCTGCGCCGCCAGGCGGTCCTCCTCCAGCAGCAGCCGGGGCACCGCACCGGCGGTGGGCAGGTCGGCGGTGGTGATCACCAGGGCCGGGGCGGCGTCCTGGAGCATGTAGTCGATCCGCTCGACCGGGTAGTCCGGGTCCAGCGGCAGGTAGCCGGCGCCGGTCTTGAGCACCGCCAGCAGGGCGACCACCAGGTCCGCGGTGCGCGGCAGGGCGACGGCGACGAAGTCCTCGGGCCGGACGCCCTCGGCGATCAGCAGGTGGGCGAGCCGGTTGGCCCGCTCGTCGAGGTCGCGGTAGCTGAGCTCGCCGGCCTCGGACAGCACCGCGACCGCCTGCGGCGAGGCCGCGGCGCGGGCCTCGAAGAGCTCGGTCACGCAGTGCTGCGGCAGCGGCCTGGCGGTGTCGTTCCAGCCGTGCAGCAGCAGCTCGTACTCGGCCTCGGAGAGCAGGGCGGCCCGGCCGATCCGCTGCTCGGGATCGGCGACGAACGCCTCCAGGAGCCGGCGCAGCCGCTCCAGCAGGAGCTGGACGGTGCCGCGGTCGTAGAGGTCGGTGCTGTACTCGGCGGCGATGGCGATGCCGCCGCCGGGGCGCTCCTCGCAGTACAGCGAGAGGTCGAACTTGGCGACGTCCAGGGCCACCTGGAGCGGGCGCGCGGTGAGGGCGGGCAGCTCGGTGCCGGCGGCCGGGGTGTTCTGCAGGGCCAGGAAGATCTGGAACAGCGGGTGCCGGGCCAGCGAGCGGTCCGGGTTGAGCACCTCGACCAGCCGCTCGAACGGCACGTCCTGGTGGCCGTAGGCGGCCAGGTCGGTGTCCCGGACGCGGCGCAGCAGCTCGGTGAACGCCGGGTCGCCGGAGGTGTCGGTGCGCAGCACCAGGTTGTTGATGAAGAAGCCGACCAGGTCGTCCAGCGCCTCGTCGGTGCGGCCGGCGACCGGGCTGCCGATCGGGATGTCGGTGCCGGCGCCGAGGCGGGTCAGCAGGGTGGCCAGTGCGGCCTGGAGCACCATGAACAGGGTGCCCTGCTGGGCCCTGGCGAGCTCCAGCAGGCCCCGGTGCAGCCCGGCGTCGAGCTCGAAGGCGAGCGTCTCACCGCGGTAGCTCGCCCGGGCCGGGCGCGGCCGGTCGGTGGGCAGCTCCAGCTGGTCGGGCAGCCCGGCCAGGGCCTGCTGCCAGAAGGCCAGCTGCTGGGCGATCGGACTGTCCGCGGCGTGCTCGTCGCCGAGGACGTCACGCTGCCAGAGCGTGAAGTCGGCGTACTGGACCGGCAGTTCCTCCCACTGCGGGGCCTGCCCGGCGGTCCGGGCGGTGTACGCCCTGGTGAGGTCGCGTTGCAGCGGCGCCAGCGACCAGCCGTCGGCGGCGATGTGGTGCAGCACCAGCAGCAGCACGTGCTCCGGCTCGGACTCGTCCCCGGGCTGCGCCTGCGCGGGCCGCTCCGCGGTGGACTGCGGCGCGGCGAGCGCGAACAGGTGGGCGCGCAGCGGCGGTTCGGTGGCGAGGTCGAAGGGCCGGGAGGCCGCCTCGGTGAGCGCGGCCGCGAGCCGCTCTGCCGGCACGGAGGCGAGTTCGGGCTCCGGCGCGGCGCCGGCGAGCACCAGCTGGTACGGCCGGTCGGCCTCGGTCGGGAAGACCGTCCGCAGTACCTCGTGCCGCTCGGCCAGGTCCGCCAGCGCCGCCCGCAGCGCGGGTACGTCCAGCGGGCCGGTCAGGTGCAGAGCCAGCGGGATGTGGTGGGTGGCCGGGTTCTCCTCCATCCGGCCGAGGAACCAGAGCCGCTGCTGCCCGTGCGACAGCGGCGTGCGCTCCGGGCGGGGCAGCGGGCCCAGTGCGGCGCGGGCGGCCGCGGCACCGTCCAGGCGCAGCGCGAGCGCCTCGGGGGTGGGCGCGTCGAACAGGGCACGTACACCGAGTTCGGCGCCGAAGGCGGAGCGGATCCGGCTGACCAGGCGGGTCGCCAGCAGTGAGTGGCCGCCCAGCTCGAAGAAGTTGTCCCGGACGCCGGCTCGCTCGATGCCGAGGACCTCGGCGAACAGCGCGCAGAGCAGCTCCTCGCGGGCGTCCCGGGCGGCCCGTCCGCCACCGCCGGCGCCCGAGGCGGGAGCGGGCAGCGCCTTGCGGTCGAGCTTGCCGTTGGCGTTGAGCGGGAAGGCCTCCAGTACGACGACGGCGGAGGGCACCAGATACTCGGGCAGCCGCTCGGCGAGCGCCCGCCGCACGGCCGCCGGTTCGGCGTCGCCGATCACGTAGCCGACCAGGCGCCTGTCCCCCGGGCGGTCCTCGCGCACCACCGCCACGGCCTGCGCCACGCCGTCGACGGCGGCCAACTCGGCCTCGATCTCGCCCAGTTCGACGCGGAAGCCGCGCACCTTGACCTGGTGGTCGACCCGGCCGAGGTAGTCGATCACGCCGCCGGAGCCCCAGCGGGCGAGGTCCCCGGTACGGTACATCCGGCTGCCGGGCGGGCCGTACGGGTCGGCGACGAAGCGCTCGGCGGTCAGGCCCGCGCGGCCCAGGTAGCCCCGGGCCAGGCCCGATCCGGCGATGTACAGCTCGCCGGCGACCCCGGCCGGGACGGGGCGCAGTGCGGCGTCCAGGACGTACGCCCGGGTGCGGCGCAGCGGCCGGCCGATCGGCGGGGCGCTGTGGACGGGCCCCGCGGCGGACCAGGCCGTGGCGTACACGGTGGTCTCGGTGGGGCCGTAGATGTTGGCCAGCAGGTCGGCGCCCAGGGCCTGCTGGATCTCGGTGGCGGCCTGCCCGGAGAGCCCCTCGCCGGCCAGCACCACGGTGGCGGCGGTGGCCCTGAGGTCGCCCTGGGCGACCAGCTGGGCGAGCGCCGAGGGCACGCCGCTGATCAGCGAGGCCGGCGCGCCGTCCCGGTCGGCGAGCGCCAGCAGGTCCCGCAGCAGCTCGACCGTGCCGCCGCAGAGCAGCGGGCCGAACAGCTCGAAGACGGAGACGTCGAAGTTGAGCGAGGTGGTGCAGAGCACGTGCGCGAGGCGTTCCTCGCCGAACTCGCGGTGCGCCCAGGCCGCCAGGTTGGCGACCGCCGCGTGCGGCACCACGACGCCCTTGGGCCGGCCGGTGGAGCCGGAGGTGTAGATGGCGTACGCGGGGTGCTGCGGCAGCAGCGCGACCTCCGGGTCGCCGTCGGGCCGGCCGGCAGCGAGCGCCGGGTCGTCGAGCAGCAGCCGCGGGACGTCCGGCAGGGACACCTCGGCGGTGGTCAGCGTCAGGGCGGGCGCCGCGTCCTGGAGCAGGTAGGCGATCCGCTCGGCCGGGTAGCCCGGGTCCACCGGCAGGTAGCCGGCGCCGGCCTTGAGGACGGCCAGCAGCGCGACCAGGGCGCGGGCGTCCCTGGGCAGTGCGAGGGCGACGAACTGCTCGGGCCGCACACCGCGGGCGATCAGCTCGTGGGCCAGCCGGTTCGCCCGGGCGTTCAGCTCGGCGTAGGTCAGCCGCTCCTCGCCGGCGATCAGCGCGATGCGCTCCGGGGTCCGGGCGGCCTGCTCCTGGAAGAGGTCCGGGAGGGTGCGCTCCACCGCGGGCGCGTCGGTGTCGTTCCAGCCGACCAGCAGCTGTTCGCGCTCGGCGGCGGAGAGCAGGTCGACCCGGCCGGCCTGCTGGTCCAGGTCCTCGGCCAGCGCGGTGAGCAGCCGCAGGACCCGCTCGCCGAGCCGCTCGGCCTGCGCGCGGGTGAAGCGGTCCGCGTGGTAGCTCAGCCGCAGCCGCAGCCGCTCACCGGGGTGGGCGAGCAGCGCCAGCGGGTAGTGGACGGCGTAGCGGCTGTCGGCGCCGGCCAGGTCGGCCGGGAAGCTCTCGAACACCGTGAGGGTGTCGAAGAGTTCGCCGTGGCCGGCCGCGCGCTGGATGTCGGCGAGGCCGGTGTACTGGTGCGCGGCCATCACGGCCTGCTGCTCCTGGACGCGGCCCAGCAGGCCGGCCAGCGACTCGGACTCGGCGACCTCGACGCGCACCGGCACGGTGTTGATGAACAGGCCGACCATGGTCTCGATGCCGGGCAGCTCGGGCGGCCGGCCCGAGACGGTGGCGCCGAAGACCACGTCGGTGCGGCCGGTCAGCCGGGCGAGCAGCAGGGCCCAGACGGACTGCACGGCGGTGTTGAGGGTCAGCCCGCGTCCGCGCAGGGCGGCGTCCAGGCGGGCGGTGAGCGGCTGCGGCAGCTCCACCCAGTGGTCCTCGGGCAGCCGGTCGGCGGGGCCGGCCGGCCCGGCCGGGGCGAGCAGGGTGGGCTCCTCCAGGCCGTCGAGCAGCTGCTGCCAGGCGCCGAGCGAGGCCTGCCGGTCGCGGCCGGCGAGCAGTGCCAGGTGGTCCCGGTAGGGGGTGACCGGGCGCGGCGCGGCGCCGGCGAGCAGGGCGCGCAGCTCCGCCAGGATCAGCGGCAGCGACCAGCCGTCCAGCAGGATGTGATGGAAGGTCAGCGCGGCCCGGCGGCCGAGCGGCCCCAGGTCGGCGACGGTGACCCGCAGCAGTGGCGGGGCCGCCAGGTCGAACCGGCGCAGCCGCTGCGCGTCGAAGTGCTCGGCGGCCCTACGGGGCGCGTTCGGGCCCACGTACCGCACGACGGTGAACTCGGGCTCGGCGGCCGCCGGGACGAACTGGACGGGCTGCTCCCGGCCGTCCTGGGTGAAGCCGGACCGCAGGTTGGGGTGGCGCTCCAGCAGCGTGGCGACGGCCGCGCGCAGCTCCTCGGGTTCGGCCGCGAGGTCCAGGACCAGCTGGACGGAGTAGACGTCCAGGGCGTCCCGGTTCAGCTCGGCGTGGAACAGCAGGCCCTGCTGGAGCGCGGTCAGCGGCCAGTACTCGACGGCGTCGCCGTGCGCGGCGTCCGGGGTGGCCGGCCGGAGGTCGGGCAGCGCGGCGAGGGTGGGCGCGGCGGTGCCCGACTCGGCGGCCACCAGGGCGAGTGCGGCGACGGTCCGGTGGGTGAAGACGTCGTGCTGGGTGAGGGCGAGGCCGGCCCGGCGGGCCCGGCTGACCAGCTGGATGGAGCGGATGCTGTCGCCGCCCAGGTCGAAGAAGCTGTCGTGGACGCCGAGTTCGGGCAGGTCGAGCAGCTCGGCCACCAGGTCGTGCAGCACCCGCTCGCGCTCGGTGCGCGGTGCGGTCCGCTCGCCCCGCGGGGCGAGGTCGGGGGCTGGCAGCGCCTTGCGGTCCAGCTTGCCGTTGGGGGTCAACGGGAAGGCGTCGAGCACCACGAAGGCGCCGGGGACCATGTACTCGGGCAGCGTCGCGGCGGCGGCCGCCCGGAGGGCGTGCGGGTCCGGCTCGGCGCCGGGGGCGGGCACCAGGTAGGCCACCAGCTGCTTGCTGCCGGGCCGGTCCTCGCGGGCCAGTACGGCCGACTGCGCGACGGCCGGCTGGGCGTCCAGGGCGGCCTCGATCTCGCCGAGCTCGATCCGCAGGCCGCGGATCTTCACCTGGTGGTCGGCGCGCCCGGCGTACTCCAGCACGCCGTCCGCCCGCCACCTCGCGAGGTCCCCGGTGCGGTACATCCGGGTGCCGGGCGGGCCGTACGGGTCGGCGACGAAGCGCTCGGCGGTCAGCCCCGGGCGGCCCAGGTAGCCGCGTGCCAGCTGCACGCCGGAGAGGTAGAGCTCGCCCTCCTCGCCGACGGCCACCGGCCGCAATCCGGCGTCCAGGACGTGCGTGCGGGTGTTCCAGACGGGCCGGCCGATCGGGACGGAGCGGGCGCCGGGCTCGGGAACGCACTGCCAGTACGTGACGTCCACCGAGGCCTCGGTGGGGCCGTAGAGGTTGTGCAGCGGCACGTCCGGCAGCAACTCGCGGAACCTGCCGGCGAGTTCGATCGGGAGCGCCTCACCGCTGCAGATCACCCGGCGCAACCCGGTGCAGCCGGCCGCGGCGGGCTCGTCGACGAAGGCCTGGAGCATCGAGGGGACGAAGTGCGCGGTGGTGATCCGCTCGGCCCGGATCAGCTCGGCCAGGTATGCCGGGTCGCGGTGCCCCTCGGGGCGGGCCACCACCAGGGTGGCGCCGGTGATCAGCGGCCAGAAGAACTCCCAGACCGACACGTCGAAGCCGGACGGCGTCTTCTGGAGCACCCGGTCCGTGCCGGTCAGGCCGTACTCGGCCTGCATCCAGTGCAGGCGGTTGACGATGCCGGCGTGCGGGACGACCACGCCCTTGGGGCGGCCGGTGGAGCCGGAGGTGTAGATCACGTAGGCCGCGTCGGCGGCGGCGGGCCCGGGCAGCGGCTCCGGCTCCCGCCGGAGCCCGGCCGGGCGCTCGGGCAGCTGGTCGAGCACCAGCACCGGGATCGTCTCCCGGGCCGGCCGGCCGACCGCGCTGTGGGTCAGCAGCAGGGCGGGCGCGGCGTCCCCGAGCAGGTAGTCGATCCGGTCGGCAGGGTAGTCCGGGTCCACCGGCAGGTACGCGGCGCCCGTCCTGAGCACGGCGAGCAGCGCGACGACCAGCTCCAACGAGCGCGGTACGGTCAGTGCCACGATCCGGCCGGGCCCGACCTCGCGCTCCGCCAGCAGGGCCGCCAGGTCCGCCGCGCGGGCGTCGAGTTCGGCGTAGCTGAGGGTGGTGGCCCCGAAGACCAGCGCGGGGTGCTCCGGGGTGCGGGCGGCCTGGGCGGCGATCAGGGCCGGCAGGGTCGCCTCCGGGCCGGGCAGCTCCCGCGCGGTGTCGTTCCAGTGGGCCGGAACGCTCCGGCGCCGAGCCTCGTCCCCGCTCGTCGTCGGCTCGTGGCCGGTGCCGTACCCAGTCATGGTGTCCCCTCGAAATGGCTCGGTGCTCGCAGAAGGTCCGGTGCGCGGCGGGAGCGCGGGCGCAGCCGTCAGGTGGTGCCCGGGCCGAAGCTGCGGGCGGTGCGCGCGCGCAGCGCGAACGGTGTGGTGGCGTCGATGGCCGTGCGGCCGGGAATCCCGCCGCGGTGGCCGCGGGCCAGGGCCCACTCGGGCGTCTGGGACGGGTCCATCGGCACCGGCGGCAGCCGCGTCCACTCGGTCGTGTCGGCGGCGAGGTTGGAGCGGGTGGTGAGCGCCCAGAGGAGGTCCTCGGCGCAGCGGATCGCGACGTCCTCGTCGGTGAGGACGACGGTCTTGACGAACGGGTGCCGGGTCAGGATGTCCTCGGCCAGGGCGTTCAACTGCCGGTCCGCCTCCGGGCGTTCCTTGCGCACCGCCACCGCGAGCAGCAGCATGCCGCCGCCGGCCGGGGAGAGGTGCAGGTCCTGAACGGCGAGGGCGGGCGTCTGCGGCAGCGACAGGGCGACCGAGAGCGCCCCGGCGGCGCCGAGCAGGTGGGACTGCTCCCGGCCGGGGCCGATGACGGCCTGGTAGAGCGGATCGCGCCGGGTGGTGACGGCGGTGACGGTGAGCACCGGCAGCCCGGCCCTGGCCCGGCCGTCGTAGCCGAGGAACTCCGGTAGGGAGAGCCCGGGTTCGGCCCCGCCCAACGCCTCGTCGGCGAGCGTGCCGTCCAGGTGGCCCTCCAGCACGATCTCGGCCTCGGCCAGGCCGCTGGCGGGCTGGGTCCGCCCGGCCGCCAGGGTCAGCGGCCGGCCGGCCAGCGCACCGGCGAGGGCGAGCTTGGAGAGCCCGGCGGGCAGGAACCTGCTGTTGACGGCCGAGGCCACCAGCGCGGCCGGCGGCACCCCGATGCTCACCGTGACGGCCAGCCGGCCGCCGCGCTCCAGCGCCCGCTCGTACAGCAGGCCGAGCTGGCGGCCGGGCACGATCCAGACGGCCAGCCGGTCGCGGTCCAGGACCAGCATCCGGTGGGCGGAGAGACTGCTCTCGCCGGTGACCGGGTCCTGCGCGTGGATCAGGGCCGCCGTCAGGTACGGCCCGGCGTCGCGCGGGGTGGTGGTGAGCACCGGCAGGCGGCGCAGATCCACCTCGGCGCCCTCGGCGGTGAGCTGCTGGACGGGCGCCCCGGTGACCTGGACCGGCGCCCTGGCCGCGCGCACCAGCGCGGCCACCGCGGCCGGGGTGAGGGCCCAGGGCAGTCCGGGCAGCCAGTCGTACAGCCGCTCGTCGTCGCCGTACAGGCCGAGCAGGACGGGCGTACGGTGGCCGGCCACGCCGGTGTACAGGACGGCAGGTTCGGGCCGGGCCACACCGACCGCGGGTACGCCCGCGTAGCGCTCGGCGAAGTCGCCGGCGACCGCCTCGGGTGCGAGGGGGTCGGGGCGGGTGAGCACCGCGCCGGGGGTGGTCTCGCGCAGCCGCGCCAGCGCGGCGCGCAGCGACAGCGCGGGGTGCGCGCCCGCGCTCACGCCCGTACCCGTCGGGACGGGCTCCTGCCGCGCCCCCCGTACGGTGTCCGCACCGGTGGCCTGCCCCGCACCCCGCGCCGTCTCCGCCCCTGCGGACATCCGCTTCTCCTTCGCGCCGTGGTTCATCGGGCCGGCACCAAGGTCCGGCCGAGGGTGCGGAACCAGCTGTCGAGGTCGGCCGAGCGGAGCAGGCCGGTGCCGATCAGCAGGCCGCGGTAGCCGGCCGCGAGCAGGTCGGCGGCCTGCTGCGGGGTCTCGATCCCGCTGGCGCTGACCGGCACCCGGGTGCCGGTGGCGAGGACCTCCGGCAGCAGCCGCAGGCTGCGGCCGAGGTCGGGGGCGTCCTGCTCGCGGCGGCGGATGTCCTTGTTGTTGACCGCGATGACGCAGGACTCCCCGTGCACCACCGCCGCCAGCTCCTCGGCGTCGGTCACCTCGACGAACGGGGTGAGACCGAGCCCGAGCGCGGCCTCGATCAGCTTCGGCAGCACGCTGCGCGGCAGCACCGTCGCCGTGAGCAGGACGGCGGCCGCGCCGGCCGCGCGCAGCTCGGCCAGCTGCTTCTCCCTGGTGAAGAAGTCCTTGACCAGAACGGGCAGTTCGGTGGCGGCCACCACCTCGTCCAGCAGCGCGCGGCTGCCGCCGAACCAGGAGCCGGTGACCACCGAGAGCGCCGGTGCGCCCAACCGCTCGTACTCGGCGACCAGTTCGCCCACCGGGCGGCCCCGGAAGAGGTCGTCGCCGTGCGCGCCGCGCGCCTTGAGCTCCATGATCACCGGCAGCCGGGCGGTGAGCAGCGCCGCGGCCAGGCTCCCGCCCGGCCCGGGGGGCCCGGCCGGCTCGGCCGCGCCGGGCTCCCAGGCCGCCCGGATGCCCCGGACCAGGGCCTGCTCGAACGAGCCGTCCGGCCCGCGCGCCCCGCTGTCCACGTCGATGCCGAGGAACCCGGGGTGGCGTACGGCCTCCCGGTGGGCGGCGGCGCTCGCCGCGTCCACGCCCCCGGCCAGCATGAACGGCCGGGTGAGCCGGCCCAGCACCGCGGTGACCGCCGAGGCGTCCAGCGGCTGCCCGGTGCTGCCGATCCGGCCGTCCTCGGCGACGGAGTCGAACAGGAAGACGTCCACGCCCGCCTGCTCGTACGCCCCGATCAGCGGGGCCTCCACCACCGCGCCCCGCCGCACGTGCAGCACCTTGATCAGCTCGACCCGGGGCAGCGCCGCCCGCACCGCCCGGACCTGGGCGGGCGTGGCGTAGCCGTGCAGCTGGACCCGGGCGATGCCCGAGGCGTCGACCGCCTCGCGCAGCGCGTCCGGGTCGGCGAGCAGGGTGACCAGGACCGGCTCGGGGCCGCCGAGCGCCCGGGCGGCGCCGGCCAGCCGGCCCAGGGCCGGGAGTGTCAGGTCGGCGGGCCCGCCGGGCACGCCGTACCACAGGCCCACCAGATCGACCGGGGCCCCGGCGAGCAGCCTCAGCTGACCCTCGCCCCTCGCCCCGCACACCTTCAGCCGCACGGCCTCCTCAGCCCCTTGCCGTCGTGGAGGCCGAGGCCGTGCCCTCGGGCGCGTCGTACTGGGTGGGCAGCTTGGCCAGCGAGCGCTGCACCAGCTCCCGGTCGTAGCCGTCGTCCACCAGCTCGCCGCCCAGGTACTTCTCGTACGCGGAGAGGTCGAAGTGGCCGTGGCCGGAGAGACCGAACAGGATGGCCTCCGAGCGGCCCTCCTCCTTCAGCCGCAGCGCCTCGTCGATCGCCACCCGGATGGCGTGGGTGGACTCCGGCGCCGGGACGATGCCCTCGGTCCGGGCGAAGGTCAGGCCCGCCTCGAAGCAGCGGGTCTGCGGCACGGCCCGGGCCTCCAGCAGGCCGTCCTGGAGCGCCTGGCTGACCAGCGGCGCGATGCCGTGGTAGCGCAGGCCGCCCGCGTGGATGGCCGGCGGGACGAAGGTGGCGCCCAGCGTGTGCATCTTCAGCAGCGGGGTCAGGCCGGTGGTGTCACCGAAGTCGTAGGCGATCCGGCCCTGCGTCAGGGTCGGGCAGGCCTCGGGCTCGGCGGCGATCACGCGGACCCGGCGGCCGCCGCGCAGCTGCTCGCCGAGGAAGGGGAAGGCCAGGCCGGCCAGGTTGCTGCCGCCGCCCGCCGCGCCGATGACGATGTCGGGGTAGTCGTCGGCCATCTCCAGCTGGAGCAGCGCCTCCTTGCCGATCACCGTCTGGTGCAGGGCCACGTGGTTGAGCACGCTGCCGCCCGCGTAGTTGGTGAACGGGTCGTTCATGGCGACCTCGATCGCCTCCGAGGTGGCGATGCCGAGGCTGCCGGGGCAGTCCGGGTCCTCGGCGAGGATGCCGCGCCCGGCGGCGGTCTCGGTGGAGGGGCTGGGCACGCAGGTCGCACCGTAGGTGTGCATCAGGGCCCGGCGGTAGGGCTTCTGGTGGTAGCTGACCTTCACCATGAAGACCTTGACCTCGATGCCGAAGAAGGCCCCGGCGAGCGAGAGCGAGGAGCCCCACTGGCCCGCACCGGTCTCGGTGGCGAGTCTGCGGATGCCCGCCTCGCGGTTGTAGAAGGCCTGCGCGATGGCGGTGTTGGGCTTGTGACTGCCGGCCGGGCTGCCGCCCTCGTACTTGTAGTAGATCCGGGCCGGGGTGCCGAGGGCCTGCTCCAGCCGCCGGGCCCGGAACAGCGGCGCCGGCCGCCACTGGGCGTAGATCTGGCGGACCACGGACGGGATCTCGATCTCCCGCTCCCGGGTGAGCTCCTGCTCCGCGAGCTCCTTGGGCATGATGCCGACCAGGTCGCCGACCGTGGCCGGCTGTCCCGTCCCCGGGTGCAGGGCGGGGGCCAGGACGGGCAGGTCGGCGGCCAGGTTGTACCAGGAGGTCGGGATCTGGGAGTCGGCGAGCTGGTACTTGACGGTGTCCACGATGAGGTCTCCGAGTCGGGAGGGTCGGGAGGCTGATGGGCTGGTCAGGAGGTGCTGCGGGCGGCCGCGTCGGCCACCAGGGAGCCCGCGGCGAAGCGCTCCCGCTCGGGGCCGACGAAGATGCCCGGGTGCTCACGGCGCATCCCGTCGAGCACCAGCTCGTACGGCAGGTCGTCGAACTCGCCGTGCTCGTACAGGAATTCCATCTGCGCGCGGCCGTCCTCGCCGTACGGGTGGTGGACGCTGTCGGCGGTGCCGTCGAAGTCCAGCGGCTTCATCCCGTACAGGCGGCAGAGCAGCTTGTTGAAGACGGGTGTGGCCCGCACCCAGCCGCCGTCCAGCCGGACCGAGGTCAAGGCGTGGTAGTGGAAGACGTCCCCGCCGATGAACTCGCGGATCCGCTCGGACGCCAGGTGGTTGCGCACGTCGGTGAGCACCAGCCGGCCCGGAATGCCGAGCGAGCGCAGTGCGGCGATGTACAGCAGGGACTTGTGGATGCACAGCCCCTTTCCCCGCAGGGCGGTCTGACCCGCCGTCAGACCGCTGCGGGAGAAGTCGGCGCCGTAGATCTCGTAGCCGATCCGGTCCCGGACGGCGTAGTACAGCCGCACGGCGCGGTCCCGGTCGTCGCGGCCCCCGTCGGGGAGCACGCCGGCGACGAAGGCGGCCACCTCGGGCGAGGTGTGGTCGATGAACTCGGTTGCGGCGAGGAAGGGTTCCACAGCGGTGGACATCAGGACTCCGTAACTGAAGGTGAGGGAGCGCCGGTTCACAGGCCGAGCATGGTGGCGATCCGCACCCGCTGGACCTCGGAGGTACCGGAGTAGATCGTCCCGGCGACGGCGTTGCGCAGCTCCTGCTCGACGCCGTACTCCGCCATGTAGCCGTTGCCGCCGAAGATCTGGACGGCGTGCAGGGCGGAGGCGAGGTTGGCCTCACTGACCACCAGCTTCGCGGCGGCCAGGTCGACGGTGACGTTCTGCCCGGCCGTCAGCCGCGCCGCCGTGTCGTAGAGCCACTTGCGCGAGGTCTCGACGCCGATCTTCATCTCGACGACCTTGCCGGACACCGCCTGGTAGGAGCCGATCGGCTTCCCGAAGGCGGTCCGCTCCTTGGCGTACGCGATGCAGCCCTCCAGCCGGCGCTGCATCTCCCCCACCGTGACGGCGAAGGAGCAGAGGATCTCCCACTTCATCACATGGTCGAGGACCAGGAAGCCGGTGCCGACCCGGCCGACCACGTTGGCCTTCGGCACCCGGCAGTCGTCGAAGAACAGCTCGGCCATCGGGGAGGCCTTCAGGCCCATCTTCTCGATCGGGTTGCCGACGGCCAGCCCCGGGGTGTCGCGCTCCACCAGGAAGGTGGTCACCCCCAGCGGGCCGGCGGTCGGGTCGGTCTTGGCATAGACCGCGATCAGGTCGGCGACCGGCCCGTTGCTCACGAAGGTTTTGCTGCCGTTGAGCACGAAGTGGTCGCCGTCCGGCACGGCGGAGGTGCGCATCGCCAGCGCGTCGGAGCCGCCGCCCGGTTCACTGATCGCATGGGCGCCGATCACGCTGCCGGCCGCGATGCCCGGCAGGTGGGCGGCCTTGAGGGCCGCGGAGCCGAAGCGGTGCAGCGGCACCCCGACGCTGACCATGCTGGTGGTGACCGAGAAGTTCAGGCCGCCGTTGCGGCAGCCCTGGCCGAGCCCCTCCAGCACGTACATGGTGGTCAGCAGGTCCTGGCCGAGCCCGCCGTACTCCGGGTCGAACGGCAGCCCGAGCAGGCCGGACTCGCCGACCGCCTGCCACGGGCCGCGGGGGAACCGTGCGGCCTTGTCGTGAGCGAGGTGCTCGTCGCCGAACTTCTCGAACCATGGGGCCAGGCCGTCACGCAGCTCGCGCTGGTCGGCGGACCAATCGATCATCACGTCATCCCTGGTGGCTGGTGGGGCTCGGACCGGTGGTGGCGGGCGGCACTCAGTAGTGCGAGGAGGCCTCGCCGTCCAGCGAGTGCACCTCGTCGCCCTTGAGCGCCGGGGTGAACATGCAGACCAGCCGCAGGTCCTCCTCCGGCCAGGCGATCAGCCAGTGCGCGTCGTGCTGGTCGAGCGCGTAGAGCGTGCCGGGCTCGATGACATGGCTGTTGCCCTCCATGTCGACCACCTCGCCGCGGCCCGAGATGCAGTAGCAGGACTCCAGGTGACGCTTGTACTCCAGCAGCGACTTGGTACCGGCCTTGACCACCGTGTCGGTGACCGAGTACCCCATCCGGTCGGACTCGAGGAGGAAGCGGCGGCTCACGCCGTTCCCCCACTCGACCGTCTTCACCTCATCAAGCTTGCGGACGAGCATCGCGTTCTCCGTTCTCTCAGGTGTGATCGGTTCTCGAAGGTGCGGGTCGGTTCTCGAAGGTGCGGGTCGGTTCGCTCAGGTGCGGGAAGGTCCGCCCGGGCGCGGGGCCCGGCGTTCAGGTGCCCGGCGTTCAGGTGCGGGCCGGACCGCTCAGGTGGTGCCGGTGCGCACGCCTCGCGCCGGCGGCCGCAGCCCGGCGACGAAGCCGGTGAAGCGCTCTCCCAGATCGGCGCCGTCGGCCGCCGCCCGCTCCACCTCGGCCACCAGGGCGCTGCCGACGATCGCGGCATCTGCCCCGATGCCGCCCATCGCCGCGACGTCCGCCGCGGTGCGCACCCCGAAGCCGACCGCCAGCGGGGCCGCCGTGAGCGCCCGCAGCCGTGCGATGACGGGGGCGAGCTCGGCCCGGTCCGGCGCGGGGGCCGTGCCCGAGCGCCCGTAGTGCGCGACCAGGTAGAGGTACGCCGAGGCGAACTCGGCGCTCTCCGCCAGGACTTCGGGGTCGGAGCCCGGGTAGCACGTGGTCACGACCGGCTGCCCGATCCGCGCGGCGGCCGCCAGGTACCGCCGCCGGGCCAGCGGCGGCAGGCCGTGCAGCAGGGTGGCGTCCGCCCCGGCGCCGCGGGCGCGGCGCAGGAACTCCTCCAGCCCGACCGCGCGCACCGAGTGCGACCAGTCGGCGAGCAGCGCGATCCGGGTGTGCCGCAGGCCCGGGCGGACCCGGTCGACGAAGCCGAGCACGGCGTCCAGGTCCACCCCGGCCGCCAGGGCGCGGTCGGCCGAACGGCGGATCACCGGGCCGTCGGTGACCGAGTCGGGGAAGGGCACGGCGAGCTCCAGGCAGTCCACCCGCTCGGCGTCGAGCAGGTGCACCAGCTCGGCGAGCCGGTCCAGCCCGGGATCCCCGGCGTTCAGGAAGAGCGCCAGCCCCGGATCGGCCGGCCCGCGCCCGGCGAAGAACCCGGAGGCCCGGGTTCCGGCCACCGGCTCGGCGACGCGCGACTCGGCGATCTGCGACCCGGCAACGCGTGACTCGGCGAGCTGTGGCTCAGACACCCGCGCCCACCGCCCCCGTACGGGGCCGGCGCAGCCGCTCCACCAGCTCCAGCGCCGCACCGCCGCGCACCGCCTGCTCCGCCACCGCGTACGCCTGCGCCCAGTCGGTCCGCAGACCGGAGGCGACGGCCGCGGCGGCCGCGTTCAGGCAGATGCTCCGCACGGCGGCCCGTGGGCCGTCCCCGCGCAGCAGGGCGAGCAGGTGCTCGGTGGGCGACTCGCCCTCCCCCGCCGGCCGCAGGTCGTCCGGCGTCCCCTCGGCCGGCAGGCCGACCCTGGCCGGCCCGACGGTGAACGACGTGCCCCCCGCCAGGACGGTGTTGCCGGTGAAGGCGACCAGCTCGTCGATCCTCAGCTCGTTGCGCACCAGCCAGATCCCGCGCTCGCGCGCCAGCTCGCCGAAGGCCGGCCACAGCTCGGGGTCGGACACCCCGGTCAGCTGCGCCCCGACCGGGACGGCGGCCAGGAACGGCCCGAGCAGGTTGACGAACCGCCCCACCTGCTTGAACCCGAACGGCACCACGGCGCGAGCCAGTTCGGTCAGCTCGACCGGGTAGACGAAGCCGCCGGCGAACGCCACGTTGTACTGCTCCAGCAGGTCCTCGCACTGCGCGTACGAGGTTGCGGTGGGGATGCCGAGGCGGTCCAGGATGTCGATCGAACCGTAGCGGCTGGTGTAGCCGCGGGAGCCGGTCTTGACGATCCGCACGCCGGTGGCGGCGGCCACCAGGGCGGCGGCGGTGCTCAGGTTGAAGGTGGCCGGCCCGCCGCCGGTGCCGACCACGTTCACCGTGCCGGGCCAGCGCGCGGGCAGCGGCCGGGCGCGGTCGGCCAGCGAACCGAGGAAGCTCTCCATCGTCGGCGCGTCCGAGGTCCACCCGGAGGCCGCGGCCAGCACGGCCAGGCCCTCGCCGCTGCGCAGCCGGCGCTCGTGCAGCCGCTCCCAGAAGTCGGCCCAGGCGGCCCGCTCCACCGGGCCGTCCCGGCGGACCAGGCTCTGCAACAGCTCGGGCACGGCTACTTCGCCCCGCTCGTGAGCGCCTCGGCCTGGTCCAGGAAGGCGTCGACGGCGCCGACCGTGCGGAAGTTCTCCGGCGCGATCTCCAGCGCGTCGATGTCCAGCCGGTAGGTGTTCTCCAGCCAGCCGACCAGGGTGAGCAGCCCCAGGCTGTCGACCACGCCGCTGGCCAGCAGGTCGAAGTCGTCGGCCAGCTCCTCGACGGTGACGTCCAGCAGGAACTGCTCGATCAGGTACTTCTTGATGTCGTCGGTGCGCGCCATGTCAGCCTCCGGAGGTGGTGGTCGTGGGGTGCGGCCGCGCATGCCGGGACGCGTGCTGTACGGCCTTGCGGTCGAGCTTCCCGGTACTGGTCCGGGGCAGGGCGGTGTCCACCAGCTCGACCGTGGTCGGGATGGCCACCCTGGGCAGCAGCCCGATCAGGTGCTGACGGATCGCCAGACTGTTGACGGTGGCACCGGGCGCCCGCTGGACGACGGCGTGCAGCCTGCTGCCCGCGACCTCGTCGGCGGTGGTGAGGACGGCCGCCTCGGCCACCTCGGGGTGGCTGCGCAGCGCCGCCTCCACCTCGGCGGTGTTGACCCGCACGCCGCGCACCTTCACCATGAAGTCACGTCGGCCCTCCAGGGTCAGCACGCCGTCGGGGTGGCGCCGCACCAGGTCACCGGTGCGGTAGTAGCGGCCGTCCGCCCGTTCGGTGAACACGCCCAGGTCCAGCTGGGCGTCCAGGTACCCCGTGCTCTGGAAGGGAGTGGAGACGACGAGTTCGCCGCGGCCGGGGCCGGTCAGCTCGCCGCCGTCCTCGTCCAGTACGAGCGCCTTGACGCCGTCGATCGGCCGCCCGATCGGCACCGCGCCGTACGGCATCGGGTCGATCGGGTCGATCGGGTGGATGAAGCTGTCGTTGGTCTCGGTGCAGCCGTACACGTTGTGGAAGACCGCCTTGGGCAGCAGGGCGGGCAGCGGGGTGAACACCCTCTCGGTGACGGCGTCCCCGGTGAGGATCGCGTGCCGGACGGCTTCCAGCGACGGCCCGAGCTCCTCGCCGGCCTGCTCCAGCAGGCGGTAGAGCATCGGGACGCCCTGGACGAGCTGCGCCGGGCGGGCCCGCAGCAGCGCGGACAGGTGTGCCGGATTGCCGGCGTGCTCCTGGTCGACGAGCACGGCGCAGCCCCCGCGACTGAGCGTGGTCCAGACGTCCAGCAGGCTGAGGTCGAAGTTGAGCGGTGCGTAGTTGAGGACGGTGCTGTCCGGGCCGATGTCGAACTGCCCGGCGGCCCAGTCGGCGAAGCGGGTGATCGCGCCGGTGGACAGCGGGACGACCTTGGGCAGGCCGGTGGACCCGGAGGTGGTCAGCAGCAGGGCGACGTCGTCCGGCTCGGCATCGGCCTCCGGGAGGAACCCGCCCTGCCCCGAGGCGAGTTCTCCGGGCGAGGCCGCCTCCTCGGGCGCGGTCAGGTCCTCGGGCGCAGGCAGCCGGTGGGCGCCGGAGCGCTCCAGCAGCTCCGCCAGGGTCTGCGGCCCGAGCTCGGCCGAGGGCACCAGGACGGGCCGCCCGAGGAGCAGACAGGCCAGCAGCACGGCGACGGCCTCCGGCGACTTCTTGGCCACCATCGCGACCGGCTCGCCGGCCGGCAACCCGAGGCCGGCCAGCCGCCGCGCGGCCGTCCCGGCGAGACCGTACAGCTGCTCGTAGCTGATCTGCTCCGCATGCCAGAGCAGGGCCGGCGCCTGCGGACGGCTTCTCGCCCGGTCGGCGACCAGACCCGGCAGGGATCTCCACGACATTGAGCACACCTCCTTCTCTCGATGTGGGCGCCAGCCGGCACCCGCGCGGCATTAGCCGGGCCGCGCGGGAAGGCCGACGGCAATCGATCTGTGGGCAGGAAGAATTCGCTCGCGTCCGGCGGTGGGCAGCCGCGCCCGCGGGCACCGAAATCCGCCGGAATCCACCGGAAATCACCGTGAATGTTGATGGGTGAACCGAACGGATCAGTTGAGCAATGAACAGACCCTTGGATGCGTGCCGGGGAAATCCCGGACCGAACGACCGTTCAGTCCGCCCGGTGCCCCGCGGGCTGGGCGAATGCCGCACTGATGCCCAGCACGAGATACGTACAGCCCGTGATGTACTTCTGGGCGCGGGCGAATCGCAGACTACGGGCGAGCCAGGCACCGACCCCGACCGAGGCCACCGCGTACACCAGGTCCATGGCCAGCGCGATGACGAAGAAGATCATCCCCAGCACCAGCGTCTGACTGGCGACCGAACCCCGACCCGGATTCACGTACTGCGGCAACAGCGCCAGGAAGAACAGCGCGACCTTCGGGTTCAGCACGTTGACCAGCGCGCCCTGGCGCAGCAGCGTCCGCACGGGCTGCCGCTCGCCGGCGGCGGCCGGCGCACCGGGCGCCGCCTGGTCCTGCTTGGCGAGCAGCGTGCGTACGCCCAGGTAGACCAGGTAGGCGGCGCCCGCGTACTTGACCGTGTTGAAGGCCAGCGAGGAGGCCGCGATCAGGGCGGACACCCCGATCACCGTACCCAGCACATGGACCAGCGTGCCCAGTTCGACTCCGACGGCGGAGGCGAAGGCCGCCCGCCGGCCCTGGCCGATCCCCCGGCTCAGGATGAGCAGCATGTTCGGACCGGGGATGGCCACCAGGGCCACCACCGTCGGGACGAACAGTGTGAGCGCCGCCCACGACGGAAGCGTCACCTGCATCGAGACCTCCCCCTTCCGCGGCGGACGGCCCGCCGACCGCTCAGCCCCACTCCAGGTCGTCGCCGGCGCGAAGGTGCGCGGCGACCGGTCCCCCCGCACCGGGTCCCGCTGTGCGGGCCCCTCCGGTGCACGACCCCGCGGTACACGAAACGGATGCGCTGGCTCCGATGACGCCGAAGGCGTCCGTTACGACCCTTTCGAGCCTTAAGGCGTGATGATTGGCCGTCATTTCCTAATACCCCCCGGTGCATTCACTGCTGAGCGGTCAGCACCACCCCGTAACCTGTCCAGTGGGCGGCGCCGAGAACGATCCTGCTGCCCCCGCCACGGCATGTCCAGAGATGATCGCTGTCCCAATCGTGCCGTGACTAGTCAAGGCCAGGCACACCACACCTGGGCATTACGATCGAGCAGCTTTGGCGGGAGAACAATGGATCTTGAGAAAGACCGGAAGGTCCTTGCCGACCTTTACCGGCAGCTCCGCAACGAGCCCACGCTCGGCATCGCCGACCTGTGCGACAGATCCGGGCTCGACCTGGCCTCCTTCCGGCAGGCCACCGACCTGCTCACCGAGGTCGGCCTGCTCACCGAGTCCGACGTCGCCGAGAGCCGGCTCGCGGTCACCTCCACCGAGCGGGCCCTCAACCGCCTGGCCGGCAAGGCCGAGCAGGCCGCCGTGCGCTGGATGGACGAGACCGTCCGGGTCCGCAAGGCGATGCGTCTGCTCGCCACCGAACTCGCCGACCAGTACCAGCAGCAGGCCAGCCTGGCCCCGGCCGAGCTGATCGTGGGCCTGGACCGCATATCGGAGGTCCTGGAGGACTGCACCGACCTCGCCGAGGACGAGGTGCTCAGCATGCATCCGGGGCCGGTGGTGGAGAGCCGCTCCAAGGCTAGGCTGGAGCGCAACCGCCGGGTCATCGACCGGGGCGTGGGGATGCGCACCATCCACCTCGCCTCCACCGCCCGGCTGCCGCACGGCCTGGCCCTGCTGGAGGAGATGCAGAACACCGGCATCCGGGTCCGCCTCGCTCCCACCATCCCGTTCCGGCTGATCGTGATCGACGACGTGATGGCCCTCACCCCCGCCTTCGGCGCCGAGCCGCACCCCACCGCGCTGGTCACCCGCGGCCCGGTGATCACCCGGCTGCTGCGGCGGGTCTTCGAACACTGCTGGCAGTCGGCCGTGGAGCTCGGCACCGACGCGCCGACGCCGCAGGAACCCGCCCAGATCCCACTCAGCGCCCAGCAGTCGGGAATCCTCCGGCTGATGAACGCCGGCATGAAGGACGAGGCGATAGCCCGCGAGCTGGGTGTCTCGATCCGGACCATGCGCCGCCTGATGTACGACCTGATGGAGAAGCTGGGCACCGAGAACCGCTTCCAGGTCGGGGTCCGGGCGAGCCAGCTCGGCTACCTCAAGCACGGGACACCCTAGGGCAGTTCGGGGGGTGGCGCAGCACGATCGGCGGATCCCGTCCGGGCGGCGCCGGTGCGGCGGGAGCACGCGGGCCCGCACGGCCGTCGGGGGCCGTGCGGGCGGCAGCACGGGCGCGTGCTGTGGGCGGGGCTTCGGGCGAGGGCTCCGGGCGGGGGACTCGGGCAGGCGCTCGGCTATCGCGGGAGCAGCAGGTTCACGTCGCCGAACTCGTGCCAGAGGTACCGGTGTTCGACCGCCTCGGCATAGCAGCGCTCCAGCAGCGGGCGCCCGGCGACTGCGGCGAGCATCAGCAGATGGGAGGCGCGCGGCTCGTGCCAGCCGGTGAGCAGGCCGTCCACGGCCCGCACACCGCGCTCCGGGGTGATCACCAGATCGGTCCAGCCGTCCGCCTCCCACACCCGCCCGTCCGGGCCGACGGCGGACTCCAGGGCGCGGACGGCCGTGGTGCCGACCGCGATCACCCGGCCGCCGCCCGCCCGGACGTGGCCCACCAGCCGGGCGGTGCTCGCCGGGACGTGGAAGCGCTCGGCATACGGGGCCTCGTGTGCCTCGGGCGAGGCGACACCGGTGTGCAGGGTGATCGGGGCGATCAGCACCCCGCGCCCGGCCAGCCGGGCCACCACCTCGGTGCTGAACGGCCTGGCCGCGCTGGGCATCTCACTGCTGCCGGGGACGGTCGCGAAGACGGTCTGGTACGCGTCGAGCGGCCAGTCCCGGTCGACGTAGCCGTACCGGATGGCCCGGCCGTGGCCCGCCAGGTAGGCCGGGAGCGGGCCGGGCAGGGTGAGGCGGGCCCGCCAGAGCCTGGCGGTGAACGCCTCGGTGAGCTCGGCCGCGGCGCCGCCCGGGAGGGCCACCCGCAGGCCCGGCCGGGCCGGGCCGACGCCCGGCGGGTAGTACTCGGAGGCACCCGAGGCACCCGAGCCACCCGAGGCGTTCCGGGCGGAGCATCCTCGGGGTACGCGGCGGAGCTCCACCAGGTGGCTGCCGCGCGGGTCCGGCTCGGCTGAGGACAGGTGCAGGGCCACGGGCGTGCCGTCCGGCAGCCGTCCGGGGAGCGCGGCCGGCAGGGTGGCCGAGTTGTTCACCACCAGCAGGTCACCGGGCCGCAGCACCTCGGGCAGGTCGGTGAAGGCGCGGTGCTCGACCGCCACCGGGTCGCCGTGCCCGACCAGCATCCGCACGCCGTCCCGGCGCAGGCCGCGCGCCTCCGCCGGGGCCCGGGCGGAGAGTTCCGGCGGGACGGTGAGGTCGAGGACGCCGTCCAGCGCCGTGGTCATCGCTCACCCCCGCCGTACGCCGGCAGCTCGGCGGCCCGGTAGCGGCCAGAGTCGGCGCGGGTGTGCAGCAGGGTGAGCAGCGCCGGGACGACGCTCTCCGGCAGCGGGCGGTCGGAGATGTCCTCCCCCGGGAAGGCCTCCTGGTACAGCGCGGTGCGCATGTCACCGGGGTCGACGGCCCAGACCCGCACCGGCGCCTCCTCGGCGGCGAGGACGGCCGAGGCGTGGTCCAGCGCCGCCTTGCTGGCGCCGTAGCCGCCCCAGCCCTCGTACGCCTCGACGGCGGCGTCCGAGCTGATGTTGAGGACGGCGCCGGTGCGTTCACGCAGTTGCGGCAGGACGAGCTGGGTGAGCGCGATCGGCCCGAGGACGTTGACCTCGAAGGTCTCCAGCAGTCCGGGCAGCGGGAAGTCCGCCAGCCGGGGCAGCGGCTCGCCGCCGGGGGTGTAACCGTTCAGCGTGGAGGCGTTGTTGACCAGCAGGGACGCTCCGCCGAGGGCGGCCGCGGCCCGGGCCAGGCGCTCCCGGTGGTCGTCGTCGACCACCGATCCGGCGAGCGCCGAGACCTTAGTGACGGCGGCCAGTTCGGCTTCGACGACGGAGAGTTCGCGCTCGTCGCGGGCGGTCAGCACCAGCTGCCAGCCCTCGGCGGCCAGCGCCCTGGACAGGGCCAGGCCCAGGCCTCGGGAAGCGCCGGTGATCACGGCGACGGGTGGCGCGGTCGGGGTCGGCGACGGCGGGGTCTTCGGTGCGGTGTCCGGTGCGATGTCGGATGCGGTGTCCATGGCACAACTCTCGCCCCGGGCCCGCCCGGTGCGGATCGGCCGTCGGCCCCGGGGCCGCTTCGTCCCTTGGGCGTAGGCCGCCGGCCCTACCTCGCGTTGCCCTGCGGCGCGGGGCCCACGACCGGGGCCGGCGCAGCGCCCGCCCACTCGCCGTACGCCTGCCAGGCGCCCAGGGTGCGCGCGCTCTCGAAGCGGTGCTCGCGGCCGGTCACCGGGTCGGTGAACTCCAGGACGTCGGCGAGCAGTTGCAGCGGCCGGGTGAAGTCGTCGGTGGCCGGCTCGGGGAGCAGCACCGGGTACACCGGGTCACCGAGGATCGGCACGCCGAGGCCGCTCATGTGCAGCCGGAGCTGGTGGGTGCGGCCGGTGGTGGGGCGCAGCCGGTAGCGGCCGAGCGCGCCGCGGTGCTCGACCAGTTCGACCAGGCTCTCGCTGTTGGCCGGGCCCGCCACCTCCTGGGCGGCGATGACCCCGCGCTCCTTGACGATCCGGCTGCGCACCGTACGCGGCAGGTCGAGCCCGGGGAGGTGGCGGGCGACCGCCTGGTACTCCTTGCGGACCAGTCGCTCGGCGAACATCGTCTGGTACGCACCGCGGTCCTCGGGGCGGATCACGAACATCGCCAGCCCGGCGGTGAGCCGGTCCAGCCGGTGGGCGGGGCTGAGGCCGGGCAGTGCGAGGTCGCGGCGCAGCCGCATCAGCGCCGTCTCGGTGACGTGCCGCCCACGCGGTGTGGTGGCGAGGAAGTGCGGCTTGTCGACGACCAGCAGGTGTTCGTCGCGGTAGCGGACGGCGATCTCGAACGGCACCGGGACCTCCTCCGGCAGATCCCGGTAGAACCAGAGGAAGGTGCCCGGCACGAAGGCCTGGTCCGGGGCGATCGGCCCGTCCACGCCGACGATCTCCCGCTCGTTCAGCATCGCGTCGATCCGCGCCGGGTCCACGGTGGGCAGCCGGTCGACCAGATGCTCGCGCACCGTGAGCCAGGGGCCCTCTGCGGGCAGTTTCAGCCGCACCGGATCTACCCCGTGCCGCTGCGGCAGGGGCGCGGGCGGCACCTTGGGCCTGCGTCTCATCTCGGGACAGCCTCACCTCTCGTCGCTGGACAGCCTAGACGCGGGCGCCGCGCGACCCTTCCGGGGTGGGGTCGCGGCAGGCGTGGGCGCGGTCCCCTTGCACGACGTGGTCCGGTACCACGTGGTCCGGCACCGCGTGGTCCGGCACGGCGTGGTCGGGCACGGCGTGGTCCGGCACGGCGTGGTCGGGTCGGCCGTCTCGGTGGAGAGTGGACAGGAGAGTGGACGTGACGGGCGGACGGGCCGCCCGCTCCCGCCGGGAGGAGCGCGCCGTGACCAGTGACACCCCGGGTGGCGCGCGGCTGCCGCCACTACGCCTGCCCCGGCGGGCCCGCCGGATGGTGCTGGGCGCGTACGCACTGCTCGTGGCGGCCGTGCTGGCGGACGTGCTGTCCGGGCCGGGCAGCACCGTCTCGCCGCTGCTCGCCGCCGCGCCGGTGATCGCGGGGGCGACCACCCGGGCGGCCAGGGTGCCGCTGCTGGCGGGCGCCGTGGCGACGGCCGCGGTGGCCGTGCTGGCGTTCACCAACCGTTCGATCCCCGCGTCCGTCCACATCACCGCGCTGATCGCGGTGCTCGCCGCCACCCTCGCCAGCACCGCGAACGTCGTCCTGGTCACCGCCCGGGAGCGGGAGCTCCTCCAGGTCCGGACGGTCTCCGAGGCGGCGCAGCGCGCGCTGCTCCGCCCGCCCCCACAGCACCTGGGACGGCTGCGCACCGCCGTCCGCTACGCGGCGGCCGCGGCCGAGGCGAGGATCGGCGGCGACCTGTACGTGGTGGCCGACACCCCGCACGGCGTGCGGCTGCTGCTCGGCGACGTCCAGGGCCACGGTCTGGCGGCGGTGGAGACCGCCGCCGACGTGCTCGGCGCGTTCCGCGAGGGTGCCAGCACCGAGCCCGCCCTCGACGTGCTGGCCGGGCGGCTGGACGCGGCGCTCGTCCGCCGCCCTACCGACGACCGCTTCGTGACGGCCGTACTGGTCGGCATCCCGCACACCCCGGGCCCGGTGGAATTCGTCAACTGCGGCCATCCGCACCCGCTGCTGCGCCGGGACGGCCTGGTGACGGAGGTGGAGCCGCCGGAGCACGCACCGCCGCTGGGCCTGCTGGGGCTGTTCGGCAGCCGGTACCGGCTCGGGCGGTTCGACGTGCGGCCCGGCGATCTGCTGCTGCTCTACACCGACGGCGTGTCCGAGGCCCGGGACACGGCGGACCGGTTCTATCCGCTGGCGCAGCGGCTCGCCGCCGTCGCCGACAGCGATCCGGACGACGTGCTGGACCAGCTGCTGCTGGAGGTCCGCGCGTACGTCGGCACCGCCGGACTCCAGGACGACGCGGCGATGCTGGCCGTGCGCTGGGAGCACTGACCGGCCGACGGCCGACGGTGCCCCCACACGGGCTGTGTGGGGACACCGGTCCGCCCGTGCGGGCATACCCGGGGCCGGGCGGCCACACCCGCGATCTCGGCCGCTTCGGCGCACCCGTGGCACGCTCACGCACGTTCCTGCGATCCGGCGAGTCCACCCCGTCACCGGGTGTGGCCTTCCTGTCGCCGGACACCAGGTATTCGGAGCGCACGGGCGAGCGGTTTGGTGGTGACTCGCCCGAACCTGCTGCGACGGTGCGGCCGGCGGAGCCGCCTCCGGTGCGAGGGGGTTCAGCGGCGGCGGCCCCGTGCCTTCCCTTCGCCACCGCCCGGCAGGGGGGTTTGCCGGCCGGTCGTCGATTCACCCGTTCGGTGGAGCAGGCCGGCCGGGAGGCGGCCCCGCCGCCCCGTCCGCCCACCCCCGCACGCCCCGGGCGGTAGGCCGACGGTCAGCTCAACGGCACCAGCATCATCGGCGCACTCGTCGGCGCCGCCGAGCCGCCCGCCGGCTCCACGGTCACGCCGACGCCCACGGCCCCGTCGATGCCGCCCGTGAGCAGCGTCGATCCGTTGGAGGAGGGCAGCAGCCCGGCCGGCCGCATCGTGCCGGAGTCGTTGAACCAGAGCTCGTACACCTTGCCCTCCGGCAGCGCCGGCAGGCGCCCGGCCAGGAACCCGGCCTGGTCACGGCTCTGCGACCACACCACCGTGCCGACGCCTGAGCCCGCCCGCACCGTCCTGGTCCGGGCGTCCGGCGTGGTCAGCAACGCACTGAACGCGGCGGTCTGCTGCTGGAGCTGCGCCGCCTGCCGGTCGGCCCGCTGCGCGGCCTGGTGCTCGGACACGGCGACCCCGCCGAGGCCGAGGGCGACGGCCACCGAGGCGGCCAGCGCGAACTTCGGCCAGGAGCGCGCGAGGCGACTCCTGTGCTCCTCCGGCGCCCCCTCACGCTCGTCCAGCGGATCCCCGGGGCCGAGCTGCCGGACGGAGCCGATGCCTGCCAGCACCCTGGCCTTCAGTTCCGGCGGCGGCGGCGCGGCCTCGGCGGTGCCCAGCCGGGCCAGTGCCGCCCGGAACTCCTGCACCTCCAGGGCGCAGGCCTGGCAGGCCAGCAGGTGCAGTTCGAACTCCCGGCTCTCCGAGTCGGGCAGCGCGTGGGCCGCGTAGGCCCCGGTGAGCGTGTGCAGATCGGCGGCCGCGGTCACGACCCCACCCCCAGGCAGTCGCGCAGCCGGATCAGCGCATCCCGCATGCGGGTCTTGATGGTGCCCAGTGGCACCCCCAGCATCTCGGCGGTCTCCCGGTACGAACAGCCCCGGTAGTACGCCAGCGTGACCGACTCGCGCTGGAGCTCGGTCAGCATGTTCAGGCAGCGCCGGACCTGCTCGCGCTCCAGCCGGTTCTCCACCTGCTCGGCCACCTCGTCGTAGGCCGGTACGTGGGCCCGGGCGGCTGCCCGGCGGTCCCGGTCGGCGGCGGCCTGCGCGCTGCGCACCCGGTCCACGGCCCGTCGGTGGGCGAGGGTCATCACCCAGGCCATCACCTCGCCGCGTTCGGGCTGGTAGCGGGCGGCGGTCCGCCAGATCTCCAGCATGACCTCCTGGGTCACCTCCTCCGACTGCGAGGGGTCCCGCAGCACCCGGCGCACCAGGCCGAGCACCGGCCCGGCCACCGCGTCGTAGAAGCGGCCGAAGGCGTCCTGGTCCCCGAAGGCGGTCCTGGCCAGCAGTTCCTTGAGGTCCGGGCCGCGCCGGTGCGGGCCCGCCAGATGGACGACGGTGTTCACCACGCCACCCCCGGACGTCCCGCGCCGCGCGGCGTCGGTCGCTGGTACGGGACCGGAGGACGGCCCTTCGGTCGGGTAGCGGGCATTGGCAGGCCTCCTGCTGAATGGCGCTGATCGTCGAGCGGTTCGAGCGATGTCGGCGGTACGGGCGGGCGGTACGGGCGGGCGGCGCGGTCGAGTCGGCGGGGCACCGGAACGGGAACCTCCGCTCCTGTGTCCTGGCATACCGTGTTCGGACCCGTCATCCTCCCGGATTGCCCGGGTCACCACCGAAAATCCCGGCCGTGGGCCAAACCTCCGCGCCGACGGCACCGAATCCCCCCGGGCTGAGCCCACCGCCGTACGGAGCCCGCCGCCGTGCGGGTCCCGCCCACCACGGAGACCATCGAGCTGACCCGCCACCGCAGGAGGCCGCGATGCCCGACCCCGCCGGCGCCCCGTGGAGCGCCCCCGGCACCGACCCGCCGAGCAGTGCCCACCTCCACGTCCTGGTCACCGGCGCCACCGGCTACATCGGCGGCCGGCTGGTGCCCGAGCTGCTGGCCGCCGGCCACCGGGTGCGCTGCCTGGTCCGCGATCCGGGACGACTGCGCGACCACCCCTGGCGCGGCCGGGTGGAGAGCGTCCGAGGCGATGTGACCCGGCCCGACACCCTGGCCGCCGCCTTCGAGGGCATCGAGGCGGCCTACTTCCTGGTGCACGCGCTCGGCACCGGGCCGTCCTTCGAGCAGCGCGACCGCGAGGCCGCCGAGGCCTTCGGCCGGGCCGCGGCCGCGGCGGGCGTCCGGCGGATCGTCTACCTCGGCGGTCTGGTGCCCGCCGGGGTGCCGGCCTCCGAGCTCTCGCCCCACCTGCGTTCGCGGGCCGAGGTGGGCCGGATCCTGCGGGCGTCCGGGGTCCCCACCGCGGAGCTGCGGGCCGCCGTGATCATCGGCTCCGGCTCGGCCTCCTTCGAGATGCTGCGCCACCTCACCGAGCGGCTGCCGGTGATGGTCACCCCGAGCTGGGTGGGTACCCGGATCCAGCCGATCGCCGTCCGGGACGTGCTCCGCTACCTGGTCGCCGCCGTCCGGCTGCCGCCCGAGGTCAACCGGACCTTCGACGTCGGCGGTCCGGACGTGCTCACCTACCGGGAGATGATGCTCCGCTACGCGCGGGTGGCCGGGCTCCCCCGCCGGGTGATCGTGCCGGTGCCGGTGCTGACGCCGAGCCTGTCCAGCCACTGGGTCGGCCTGGTCACCCCCGTACCGAGCGGGCTGGCCCGGCCACTGGTGGAGTCGCTGCGGCACGAGGTGGTGTGCGGCGAGCACGACATCGCGACCCACGTCCCCGACCCGGCGGTCGGGCTGATCGGGTTCGACCAGGCCGTCCGCCTCGCCCTCAAGCGCATCCGGGAGGCGGACGTCGCCACCCGCTGGTCTTCGGCCTCGCTGCCGGGCGCGCCGAGCGACCCGCTGCCCACCGACCCGGAGTGGGCCGGCGGCAGCCTGTACCAGAACGAGCAGGAGCTGGCGGTGGACGCCTCCCCGGCGGCGCTGTGGGAGGTGGTCGAGGGCATCGGCGGCGAGAACGGCTGGTACTCCTTCGCGCCGGCGTGGGCGCTGCGCGGCCGGCTGGACCGCCTGGTCGGCGGGGTGGGTCTGCGGCGCGGGCGGCGCGATCCGGCCCGGCTGCGGGTCGGGGACTCGCTGGACTTCTGGCGGGTCGAGGAGATCGAGCCCGGCAGGCTGCTGCGGCTGCGGGCCGAGATGCGGCTGCCGGGGCCGGCCTGGCTGGAGCTGCGGGTGGAGCCGGGCCCGGACGGCGGCGCGGTCTACCACCAGCGCGCGCTGTTCCACCCGCACGGCCTGGCGGGGCACGCGTACTGGTGGGCCGTCGCGCCGTTCCACCGCGCGGTCTTCGGCGGCATGGCGCGCAACATCACCGCCCGGGCCCGGCAGACGGCCGCCACCGGGCCGACGACCTGACGCTCCGGCACCGGCACGGCCGCCACCTGGACACACGTCATCCGCAGATCCCGTCATCCCGTCGCCACGTCACCGCGCCGGCCTGCCGGTCCGTCAGCCCTTGTACGCCACAGGATTCGGCCGCTGCACCCGGCCCGGCAGCGCGGCTCGTGCACGCTCCGGGAAAGATCCCGAAAACCCGCACCCATCCGGCCGAGCCGCAGCCGCGAATGTCAGGCGTGAGCACCTCCGAGACCGCCGCCCCCCCGCTTCAGCCGGGCCGGCCCGCAGCCGACCGGCCCCGTCGCCTCCGGTCCCTGGCCGCCCGTACGGCTGCCGGCGCGGCCGTCGGGCTCGCCTCGGCGGCGATGGCCCTGGCGGTCGGCGAGCTGACGGCGGCCCTGACCGGGGCGGCGAGCGCGCCGGCGATCGCGGTCGGTTCCGCCGCGATCGACCTGACGCCGACCGCGTTGAAGGATTACGCGATCCGGACCTTCGGCACCAACGACAAGCCGGTCCTGCTGGGCGGGATCTACCTGACGCTCGCCGCGCTGGCCGTGCTGGCCGGGCTGCTCGCGGTCCGCCGGCCGTGGGCGGGCGCCGCGCTGTTCGTGGGCTTCGCCGGGATCGGCGCCTGGGCCGCCCTCTCCCGCAGCACGGCGGACCCCTCCTACGCGCTGCCCTCCCTCGCCGCGGGCGCCGTCGGGGCTGCCGTGCTGGTACGGCTGGCCGCCGGCCTGAACCGGGCCGCCCTCGGGGCGCGCCACGAGGGCGGGCCGGAGGGCAGGGACGAGGGCAGGGACGAGAGCGAGGCTGAGCCGGCCCATGGCCCCGCCCGCCGGCGGGTCCTGATCGCCACCGGCGCCACCGTCGCCTTCGCGGCCGGCGCCGGCTGCGGCGGCCGCGCGCTGTCCACCGCCCGAAGTGACATCAGCGGCGCCCGGCTCGCCGTCCGGCTCCCGCCCGCCGCCCGAGCGGCCGCGCCGCCGCCGGCCGCCGCCCACCCGAACGTCGGCGGGCTCTCCACCTTCACCACCTCGAACGCCGACTTCTACCGCGTCGACACCGCCCTGACGCTGCCCCGGATCGACCCGGGCCGCTGGTCGCTGCGGGTCCACGGCCTGGTGGACCGTCCGCTGCTGATCAGCTTCGACGAGCTGCTGCGCCGCCCGCTGGAGGAGATGGACTACACCCTCTCCTGCGTCTCCAACGAGGTCGGCGGCCCGTACCTGGGCACCGCCCGCTGGCTGGGCGCCTCGCTGCCGGCCCTGCTGCGGGAGGCCGGGGTCCGCCGCGGCGCCGACCAGCTGGTCGGCCGGTCGCAGGACGGGATGACCATCGGCACCCCGCTGGACGCGGTGCTGGACGGCCGGCAGGCGCTGCTGGCGGTGGCGATGAACGGCGAGACGCTGCCCGTCGCACACGGCTTCCCCTGCCGCTCGCTGGTGCCCGGCCTGTACGGCTACGCCTCAGCCACCAAGTGGCTGGTCGACCTGGAGGTGACCAGCTTCGCCGCCTACGACCCGTACTGGGTCAAGCGCGGCTGGGACCGTACCGGGGCGGTCCGTACCGCCTCCCGGATCGAGATCCCGGCCGGCTTCGCCCGGGTACCTGCCGGGACGGTCACGGTGGCCGGCACCGCCTGGGCCACCCATCGCGGGATCTCCGCGGTGGAGGTCCGGGTCGACGAGGGCCCGTGGGCCGAGGCCACCCTCGCCGCGGACGCCGGTCCTGACCTGTGGCGCCAGTGGACGTACGACTGGACCGGCGCCCGGCCGGGCAACCACACCCTCCAGGTCCGGGCCACCGACACCTCGGGCGCCGTACAGCCGCAGGCCCGTGCGACGCCCTTCCCAAGCGGCTCCACGGGCTGGCACAACACCGTGGTGACCGTCATCTGACCACCCCTCACCAGCCACACCACCAGCCTTACCCGCCCCACCCGTAACCACTCAACTCGCCCATGTACACCGGCCGTGGCACCGCCATGCCCGGAACCTGACCCAGCCCTAGGAGTCACCGTGTCCACGATCACCACCTCCGCCCGTGTTCGCGCCGTCGCCGCCCTGCTCGCCGCCGGCGCGCTCAGCCTCTCCCTGACGGCCTGCGGCGGCGACGACGACGGCGGCTACTCGAACTCCGCCGCCCAGGGTGGTGGTTCCGGCGGCGCCGCCGCCGCTCCGGCCGCTCCCGCGAACGCCGCCAACGCCGCCGGAGCCGCGAACCCCGCCGGGGCCGCCGGGGCCGCGAACCCCGCCGGAGCCGCGGGCCAGCCGTTCGGTGCGGCCTGCGCCGCCGTGCCGCCGAACGGCGCCGGCAGCTTCTCCGGCATGGCCCAGGACCCGGTCGCCACCGCCGCCTCCAACAACCCGCTGCTGTCGACGCTGGTCACCGCGGTCAAGGCCGCCGGGCTCGTCGACACCCTCAACTCGGCCAAGGACATCACGGTGTACGCGCCGACCAACGAAGCGTTCGCGAAGATCCCGAAGGCGACCCTGGACGCGGTGCTGGCCGACAAGGCCAAGCTCACCGCGATCCTGACCTACCACGTCAGCCCGGGCGGCACCGCCCCCACCGCCCTCCCCGGCATGCACAAGACCCTGCAGGGCGGCCAGCTCACGGTCGCCGGCTCCGGTCAGAACTTCACCGTGAACGGCAACTCAAAGGTGCTGTGCGGCAACGTGAAGACGGCCAACGCCACGGTCTACATCGTCGACACCGTGCTGATGCCGCCCGCCTCCTGACCGATCCGGCCCCGGCGTGGTGCGGCGCGGCGTTTGTCGGTGCGCCGTGCCACGCTGGCCGTCCGGCAGAACCTAGGAATCGAGGGCCGCACGATGAGCACCAGCGCCACCGGGACGTTCGACCTGACGTCATGGCGGCCGGAGGAGGCCGCCGAGGGCTCGCTCCTCGGCCGGGCCCGGATCACCAAGTCCTTCCAGGGTGACCTGACGGGCACCAGCACGGTGGACATGCTGACGGTGGCCGACACCGCCGGCAACCCGGTGGCGTACGTCGCGGTCGAGCTGGTCACCGGCGAACTGGGCGGCCGCAAGGGCTCCTTCGCCCTCCAGCACAGCGCTCCCGGCAGCCACGGTGAGCGCCTCGCGATCCAGGTCGTCCCCGGCACCGGCACCGGTGACCTCACGGGCATCACCGGCACCCTGGAGATCGTCCGCCCCGAGGACGGCAGTCACTCCTACACGCTGGAGTACACCCTCGTCTGATCCCTCGGTACGGCGCGCAGGCGTGGAGCGCGGCCCGTGGGGGGGGGGGGGGGGCGCGGCCCCCCCCCCCCCCCGCAACGGGGGCGGCCGCCCCCGCCCCCCCCCCCCAGGCCCCCGCGGGCCGCGGGCGGGGAGGGGGGCGAGGGGGGGGGGGGGGGGGGGGGGGGGGGGGGGCGCGGCCCCCCCCCCCACCCCCCACGGCTCGACCGGGCCCCCGCCGCAACACCGGAAGCCCCGGGCCGCATCGTGCGGTCCGGGGCTCCTCGGGCATGGCGTCACAGGGTGACCGGGTGTGCCTACTCGACGACGAGCTCGACGGCGATGTTGCCGCGGGTGGCCTTGGAGTAGGGGCACACCTCGTGCGCCTGCTTGACCAGCAGCAGGCCGTTCTCGCCGGCGAGGGCGTCCGGGAGCTCGACGCGCAGCACCACGGAGAGGCCGAAGCCGGTCTCGTCCTTGCCGATGGAGACCTCGGCGGTGACGGAGACGTCACCGGTGTCGACCTTCGCCTGGCGGCCGACCAGGCCGAGCGCGCTGGCGAAGCAGGCGGCGTAGCCGGCGGCGAAGAGCTGCTCGGGGTTGGTGCCCTGGCCGTTGCCCCCGAGCGCCGGCGGCATCGCCAGCGGGAGGTCCACCTGGCCGTCGGAGCTCACGGCGCGACCCTCACGCCCGTTGGCGGTGGCGACAGCGGTGTACAGCGCGTCCATCTAACCGGTCCCTTCTCGCGTCGGCGGCCGTTCCCGGCTCGCCCTCTGTCCATAAGTAGAGCACGCAATTGAATTGCGCACAACTCAACTGCGTACGGCACAGCTATCCTGGAGGCATGACCAAGCTGTCCCAGGTACCCGAGAGCGAGCTGCTCCGGCTCGACAACCAGATCTGCTTCTCCCTGCACGCCGCCTCGCGCGCATTCGGCGGCGTGTACCGGGTGATCCTCAAGGACCTCGGGCTGACCTACCCGCAGTACCTGGTCATGCTGGTGCTCTGGGAGCACGGCGAGCTGCCCGTCAAGCAGATCGGCGCGTACCTGCGACTGGACTCCGGCACCCTCTCCCCGCTGCTCAAGCGGCTGGAGGCGACCGGCTACGTCCGGCGCGCGCGCAGCACCGAGGACGAGCGCTCGGTCACCGTCGAGCTCACCGAGGCCGGTACGGCGCTGCGCGAACGGGCGGTGTGCGTGCCGCAGAAGATCGTGGAGGTCACCGACCTCTCGCTGGACGAGAGCGTGATGCTCCAGTCCCTGCTGGCCCGGGTCACCGGCTCGCTGGACGCCGCCGCCCCGCGCGACTGAGGCCCGCAGCCCGGGGCACGCGACCGAGGCGGAGGAGCGGCGCCGAATAGTATCGCCCGCTCGGAGGCTTCCCGAGCGGCGGCGGGCTTGCCATCGTGGAGCGGGGACGGTCCACCGAAAGGGTGAGCGCGATGACGCAGCTGACGGGACGCGAGCTGACGGTCGATCAGATCGTCGACCGGATGCGGGAGATCGGGCGTGGCCTGGGCGACTCGGACGGCGTCGGCGTCTTCAACCGGATGTACCTGACCGTCACCGAGCTGGTCCGCGACCGCCTGGCGGGAGCGTACTTCGACGACCCGGGCACGGTCGCCGAGCTCGACGCGCTGTTCGCCGGGCGCTACCTGACCGCCGTCGACGCGGCCGCCGGCGGCCGGCGCCCGCCCGCGTGCTGGCGCCCCCTGTTCGAGCTGCGCGCCCACCCGGGCATCCACCCGCTCCAGTTCGCGTTGTCCGGGATGAACGCCCACATCGAGCACGACCTGCCGTTCGCCGTCGTCGACACCTGCCGTCTGCTCGACCGGGAGCCGCACGACCTGGCGGCCGACTACCGGCGGATCAACGAGCTGCTGGCCCAGGTGGAGGGCGAGGTCAGGGAGAGCCTGCTGCCGGGGCCGGACGCACTGGACCTGGCCGGGCCGCTGGCCCACGTCCTGGGCGTCTGGTCGATCGACCGGGCCCGCGAGGCGGCCTGGGCGAGCGTCCTCGCCCTCTGGGAGCTGCGCCGGGTGCCGCTCGCGTACGGGGCCCTGGGTGTGGCGCTGGACGGCTCGGTCGGCATGGTCGGCCGGGCGCTGCTCACGCCGCTCGACGGACATGCCGAGGCCGGCCCGGCCGCGTACTGATCAGCGCGCGGCCGGGCCGGCCTTCGGGTCCGGCTCGGGGCCGGGCCGGACTCAGGCCCAGCTGGAGTGCAGCGGCTTGCCCTCGGCGTAGCCGGCCGCGCTCTGGATGCCCACGACGGCCTTCTCGTGGAACTCCTCCAGGCTGTTGGCGCCCGCGTAGGTGCAGGAGCTGCGCACACCCGCGACGATCGAGTCGATCAGGTCCTCGACGCCCGGGCGGGCCGGGTCGATGAACATCCGCGAGGTGGAGATGCCCTCCTCGAACAGCGCCTTGCGGGCGCGGTCGTAGGCGGACTCCTCGGAGGTCCGGTTGCGCACCGCGCGGGCGGACGCCATACCGAAGCTCTCCTTGTACTGGCGGCCGTCCGCGGCGGTCTGCAGGTCGCCGGGCGACTCGTAGGTGCCGGCGAACCAGGAGCCGATCATGACGTTGGACGCACCGGCGGCCAGCGCCATCGCGACGTCCCGCGGGTGGCGCACGCCGCCGTCGGCCCAGACGTGCTTGCCCAGGCGGCGGGCCTCGGCGGCGCACTCCAGGACGGCGGAGAACTGCGGGCGGCCGACACCGGTCATCATCCGGGTGGTGCACATGGCGCCCGGGCCGACACCGACCTTGAGGATGTCGGCGCCCGCCTCGACCAGGTCGCGGACACCGGCGGCGGAGACCACGTTGCCGGCCACGATCGGGATCTGCGGGTCCAGGCCGCGCACCGCGCGCAGCGCGCTGATCATCGACTCCTGGTGACCGTGCGCGGTGTCCACCACCAGCACGTCGGCGCCGGCCTCGATCAGCGCCTTGGCCTTGCCGGCCACATCGCCGTTGATCCCCACCGTGGCGGCGATCCGCAGCTTGCCGTTCGCGTCGACGGCCGGGGTGTAGAGGGTGGCGCGCAGGGCGTTCCTGCGGGTCAGGATGCCGACCAGCCGGCCGTCCGGGGCGACCACCGGGGCCAGCTTGCGGTGCGCCTCGTTGAGCTTCTCGAAGGCGGCCCGCGGGTCGATGCCGTCCTCCAGCAGCAGCAGGTCACGGGACATGACCTCGCTCAGGCTGGTGAAGCGGTCCACACCCTGGCAGTCGTGGTCGGTGACGACGCCGACGGGCTTGCCGTCCTCGACCACGACCAGCGCGCCGTGCGCGCGCTTGGGGAGCAGCGAGAGGGCCTCGGCGACGGTGGCGCCGGGCTCCAGGCTGATCGCGGTGTCGTGCACCAGGTGGCGCTGCTTGACCCAGCCGATGACATCGGAGATGACCTCGGTGGGAATGTCCTGCGGGATGGCGACCAGCCCGCCGCGGCGGGCCACGGTCTCGGCCATCCGGCGGCCGGCGATGGCGGTCATGTTGGCGACCACCAGCGGGATGGTGGTGCCGGTGCCGTCGTTGGAGGAGAGGTCGACACCCTGCCGGGAGCCCACGGCGGAGCGGCTGGGGACCATGAAGACGTCGTCGTACGTGAGGTCGTACGGGACCGAATTACGGTCGTCGTAGCTGCCGGTCTGGGGGTTCAAGAAGCGCATGAAGAAGGCTCTCTGGCTGCGGGAGGGTAGACCTCGGGTGCGGTTAGGGCCGGCCGGCCGAGCGCACTCGGGCGCCCCGCACCCAACCGTCGATTCTTGCCGATGAGCAGGGCGAACGCCAGTTCAGGCGCAAGCGTTGAAGCTCCCCACAAGCGGTTCCGACCGCTCCGGATCAAGGCCTGGAGGAACATACAACCCCGGCTCCGGAATCCGCTCGCGGGCCCTCGTCCGCCGCTGCTAGGGTCGGGCTGCCGGCCGCGGGACTCCGGTGCGACTTCCGGAACCTGCCTCTAACGCAATGATTCGCTGCTCGCGCCCCCATTCCCCGGCCGGCCTGCGCGGTTCACCCCGGCCGTTCCCGCACCTGCGACGGTGCGACCGGTCGGGCCGGTTCGACCAGGGGGCGGGGCCCACGATGGAAACCTTCGGCGACCTCGTCGCCGCCGAGGACGTGCTGCTCTTCGTCAACGCGGCGATCACCGCCACCGGCCAGCGGGAGTTCCACGGCGACGCGGCCGAGCAGCGGCTCTCCCTCGACTTCCTGCACGCGTACATGCTCGGCAACTACCGCGACCTCTACGCCGCGGCCCTCGCCCTGGACATCAACGACCACAACGCCGTACTGATCATCCGGCGGCTGCTGGAGACCGGCCGTGAGGCGGACGCCGCGCAGCGCGCCACCGAGGGCCGGCTGATCGCCCGCCGGCTGGCCCTGCTCCCGCCGCAGCGGGTGTACGGCCTGTTCCGCGCGCTGCGCCGGGCCAAGGTCAACAACCGCCGGACGCGCGCCGTCATGCGCGACTGGATCGCCGCCCGCCCGGACCCCGCCTTCGACGCCGTGAAGTACCGCGGCGCGCTCAAGCAGGCCGTGCGGCACGCCCACCTGGCGCCGGCCGGCCCGGCCTCCCCGGACACCGCCCCCGGGCAGCGGCAGCCCGGACGGCAGCTCCCCGGGGCCGCGGGCGAGCTCGGTGCCTTCCTCTTCGCCCCGCGCAGCCGCAAGCGCTTCGAGACGCCGATCCTGGAGAGCTGGCGCCGCGCGCACCACGAGCAGGGCGCGCTGTACGAGCTGCCGTACACCGTCGCCGAGGGCTTCGCCGCCGCACACGGCATCGACCGCGCCGCCTTCCTGGAGCGCATCGCACCCCGGATGACCAGGCTGGAGCAGCTGCGCCTGCAGGAGTCCGGGCAGCGCCACCGGGCCGACGCCGTACAGGCCGACCTCGCCCGGATGCCGCTCACCCGGCTCGCCTCGTACGTGCTGGCGCTGCCGCCGGACGACCGGGTGCGCCGGCGCGCCGAACTGACCGCCGCGCTGCGCACCGCCGCCGAG
Organism: Kitasatospora sp. NPDC050543; assembly: GCF_044457565.1. Classification (NCBI taxonomy): domain Bacteria; kingdom Bacillati; phylum Actinomycetota; class Actinomycetes; order Kitasatosporales; family Streptomycetaceae; genus Kitasatospora; species Kitasatospora sp. NPDC050543. The sequence goes on from NZ_JBITGZ010000021.1 coordinate 126,733, forward strand.
CGCGCCGCCGGCCCGGCCCGGGGCGGCTGGGGGCGGGTGACGGCCGTCCTCGACGACAGCTTCTCCAGCTACGGCTCCGGCCACAAGCGCCGCCGGCCGCTCGCCGTGGCACTGGCCTGCCACCACCTGCTCGCCGCACTCGGCGCCGAGTACACCGCACTGTGGACCTCCGGGCGCCGCGACGCCCTGCTCGCCCACCCATACGGCCCGACCCCGCTCGGCCGGCGGATCGTCGACGCGCTGGGCACCGGGCCCGACCGGCTGGTGATCGTCTCGGACGGCCGGGACAACGCGCCGCCCGGCCTGGCGGCCGAGGTGCTGCGGGTCTGGCGCACCCGCCTGGACCCGGAGCACCGCACCGGCGTCGTCCACCTCAACCCGGTCTACGACGCGGACGGCTTCGACGTGCGCCGGCTGGCACCGAGCGTGCCCACCGCCGGCATCAGGGACGTCGAGGACCTGCCCTCGCTGGTCGAGCTCGCCCAGTTCGCCGAGGGCCGCACCGGCCTGGCCGAACTGACCGCGCACCTGGCCGCCCGTACCGGCCGCTTCCTGGAGGGCGCCCGATGACCACGCTCGACCTGACCGGCCTGGAGACCCGCCCCTCGCAGGCCTGGGGCGGTGTCCGGCTGGTGCCGCTGGTGCGCGCGCAACCCGTCGCAGGCCTGCGCCTGGACCAGCAGATCTACGGTGACGAGCCGGGCCTGGTGGAGCTCGGGCCGCGCGAGAGCTACCTCTCCTACGTCCCGCACGGCTTCGTCGCCGACTGGGGTGGCGAGGACGGCCCGGCCGCGGCGTACGGCACCCGGCTCGGCCACGGCGCGCCGTCGCCCGGCCCGCGCCCGCCGGCCCCTCGGGTGCCGCCGCAGGCTCCCCCGCCCGCCGCCATGCCGGTGCGGGTGCACCGGGGCATGGCCCGGCGCCAGGGCAGGCACCGGCTGCGATTCCTGCCGCTGCACCTGGCCCTGGAGGGCTACCTGGCGCTGCACTTCGGCGGCCCGGTGATCGTCTGGGAGCAGTGGTCGCAGCGCGCGGTCCGCAGCGGCCTGTCCCCGCGCGGCGAGGAGGCCTACCTCGGCGCCGACGTCCGCGGACTGGCCGAGGCCATGCGGGTGTTCGAGATCCACCCCGGCCAGTGCGGGGTCCTGGTGTACGTCGCCGACGCGCTCGCCGCGGCCTTCGCCGTGCCGCACCCGGACGACTTCCGCGCGCTGTACCCGAGCCTGCTCCAGGACCTCTACGGCGAACTGATCCACCACTACGGGACGCTGGCGGCCGCCGTGCCGGACTTCCGCGCCCGGATCCGGGACGGCGAGGTCCGCTCGCTGGCCGACCTGCGGGCGGCGGTCGGGCGCCAGGAGCAGGACTGGGCCCGCTTCCACGACACGACCATGGCCGGCGCCCTGCTGAACGCGGAGTACCGCCGGCAGCAGGTGTACCGGATGGGCCGCTTCACGCTGTCGCGCTTCCTGCCGCCGTTCCGGCTCAAGGAGGAGAACCACATCGGCGAGGCCATCACGGACGAGCACGGCCGCACCGCGTACCTCAAGACCTTCCGGCTGTCGGAGAACCAGGTCCGCCGGGGCCACCTGATCGACCGGCTGGCCGCGCACGACTGGCACCTGGCCGACGCGGCCGCCGGGCTCGGCGTCACCGAGGCGCAACTGGGCCTGCGGCTGGAGTCGGCCGGCTTCGGGCACCTGCTCCAGCAGCATGTGCTGGACGGCTACCGCAGCCGGGCCGCCGCCGTGAGGCAGAACCGAGCGGGCCGGCGACGGATGGCAGCCGGGGGCGGCGCCGGGGGCGGCGCCGGTCGCGGCCCCGGGCAACGGCCGGGGCCGGGGTGAGCAACCGAACGTCCGGATCATTTGGCGCTGTCTCCGGCACTCCGTAGAGTTCCACGGGTAATCGGGTGGGGAAAGCGAGCAGGAAGCAGTGACGGGCATGACGGCGGGCGCGGACATCCAGGAGACCATCGAGGAGACGGAGGGCTCCCAGGAGCCGGGCTCCCTGGCACCGGAAGGGGTCGAGTACGGCCCGGGCATCGACCCGGAGCGGCTGGCGCTCTGCCTCAGCGTGCTCGCCGAGCTCGACCAGCTCGACGTCGACCACCCCGACGCGATCACCGTCCGGCAGGCCGTCGGTGGCGTCTTCCGCACCCTGAAGCAGCGCCGCCGCCAGGAGACCCGGGCCCGCAAGACCGCCAACGACCGGGCCGTCACCGCCGCCACCGCCACCGGTGCGCCCGGCCGGATCGACGACGAGACGGCCGGCGCGTTCGGCCTGACGACCGCCACCACCACCGAGATCGCCGGCATCCTGGAGCGCCCGCGCTCCTGCTACACCTGCAAGCAGCGCTACGTCGAGGTGGACGCGTTCTACCACCAGCTCTGCCAGCCCTGCGCCAAGCTCAACCACAGCCGCCGCGACGCGCGGGCCGACCTCAGCGGGCGGCGGGCACTGCTCACCGGCGGCCGGGCCAAGATCGGCATGTACATCGCGCTGCGGCTGCTGCGCGACGGCGCGCACACCACCATCACCACCCGCTTCCCCAACGACGCGATCCGCCGCTTCAAGGCGATGCCGGACAGCGCGCAGTGGCTGCACCGCCTGAAGATCGTCGGGATCGACCTGCGCGACCCCGCCCAGGTGATGGCCCTCGCCTCCGAGGTCGCGGCCGACGGCCCGCTGGACATCCTGATCAACAATGCCGCGCAGACCGTGCGCCGCCCGCCGGAGTCCTACCGCGAGCTGGTCGCGGCCGAGGGCGCGCCGCTGCCCGCCGGTGAGCTCCCGCAGTCCACCACCATCGGCCGCTTCGGCAGCGGCAGCGTCGACCTGCCCGCGCTGCCCGCCCAGGCGAGCGGCGGCAGCGAGCGGCTCAGCGCCGCGGACGTCACCTCCCTGGCACTGGTCACCGGCTCCGCCACGCCCGCCCGGATCGAGGCCGGCACCGCGATCGACGCCGGCGGCCTGGTGCCCGACCTCGCCGACACCAACAGCTGGGTCCAGACGGTCAGCGAGGTGGGCCCGGTCGAGCTGCTGGAGGTCCAGCTCTGCAACTCCACCGCACCGTTCATCCTGATCAGCCAGCTGCGCCCGGCGATGGCCGCCTCCTCGGCCCGCCGCAAGTACGTGGTCAACGTCTCCGCCATGGAGGGCGTCTTCAGCCGCGGCTACAAGGGCGCCGGCCACCCGCACACCAACATGGCCAAGGCGGCGCTGAACATGCTGACCCGCACCAGCGCCAAGGAGATGCTGGAGAGCGACGGCATCCTGATGACGGCCGTCGACACCGGGTGGATCACCGACGAGCGTCCGCACCCGGACAAGATGCGGCTGGCCGCCGAGGGCTTCCACGCCCCGCTCGACCTGGTCGACGGCGCGGCCCGGGTCTACGACCCGATCGTCCGTGGCGAGCTGGGCGAGGACCTGTACGGCTGCTTCCTCAAGGACTACGCCCAGTCCGCGTGGTAACCGCTCGCCGCACCGGCCGGGGCCTGCCCGGCCGGGCCGCCGACAACCGTTCAGGGAGGGTCTGATGGGCACCGCACCGATGCTCGGGGTGGGCGTGATCGTGCCCACCGGGAACGGCGGCGTACTGCTCGGCCGGCGGATCACCGCCGGCGAGCGGCCCACCTGGAGCCTGCCCGGCGGCAAGGTGGACCAGCCCGGCGAGTCCTTCGAGCAGGCCGCCGCCCGGGAGTTGGCCGAGGAGACCGGCATCCTGCTGCCCGCCGAGGGCATGCGGGTGCTGGCCGTCCTGTTGGACCACGAGCTCGGCCGGCCCCGGCTGACCGCCGCCGTGCTCGCCCCGCCGAGCGAGGCGGCCGCCGAGGTCACCGAACCGCACGCCTGCGCGGGGTGGGACCGCTTCCCGGTCGACGCGCTGCCGAGCCCGATGTTCTACCCGTCCGGCCTGGTGCTCGACAGCTGGCTGCGGCCGGCGGCCGGCCGCAGCGCGCGGCCCGACGGCGCCTTCGGCTACCCCGTGCGCTGATCCCGCCCGCACGACCGCACGTCCGGCGCCGGCCCGCCTCGCACCGGCGGCCAACGGGCCGCTGCGGCAACTGAGTTGCGCGGTGTGCACGGTGTCCGGGCCCGGATGTGGCTCGCCCCGTCCGGCGGGTGCCGGACGGGGCGAGCGGTGCGCGCTGTGGTGTTGTGGTGTGCCGTGGTCAGCCGGCGGGCTTC
>NZ_JBITGZ010000022.1:0-129685 GCF_044457565.1 Kitasatospora sp. NPDC050543
GTTACATTCCGAACCCGGAAGCTAAGCCTCACAGCGCCGATGGTACTGCAGGGGGGACCCTGTGGGAGAGTAGGACGCCGCCGAACAATCATTCAAGGCCGCGGCCCCAGCGATTCGCTGGGGCCGCGGCCTTTTTGTTTTCCTGAACGTATGCAGTACGACCGGCCCGGAGCCGTCCCCGCCCAGACGCGGGGTGGTCCCGGATGCCGGACAATGGAGATGATGCGCGGCCACGAGGCCGGCATCGAACCGTGGTGGGGCGCTGGTGTCGCCAGGCTGCGGTGGAGCTTAAGCAGAAGGAGTCACCACGATGTCGAACCCGCCCCAGGACCGCCCCGACCGCCCCGAGCGTCGATCGGACGACGGCCGCGGCTACGAGCCCCGGTCTCGCGGCGGCTACAACCGTGACGACCGTGGTCCGCGTCGCGATGACCGCCCCTCCGGTGGTGGTTACAACCGCGATGACCGTGGTCCGCGTCGCGATGACCGCCCCTCCGGTGGTGGTTACAACCGCGATGACCGTGGTCCGCGTCGCGATGACCGCCCCTCCGGTGGTGGTTACAACCGCGATGACCGTGGTCCGCGTCGCGATGACCGCCCCTCCGGTGGCGGCTACAACCGCGATGACCGTGGTCCGCGTCGCGATGACCGCCCCTCCGGTGGCGGCTACAACCGCGATGACCGTGGTCCGCGTCGTGACGACCGCCCCTCCGGTGGCGGTTTCAACCGTGACCGTGACGACCGTGGCGGTTTCCGTCGGGATGACCGTCCGTCGGGCGGTGGTGGGTTCCGTCGTGATGACCGTCCGGGTGGTTTCAACCGCGATGACCGTGGTCCGCGTCGTGACGACCGCCCCTCCGGTGGCGGTTTCAACCGTGACCGTGACGACCGTGGTGGCTTCCGTCGGGATGACCGTCCGTCGGGCGGTGGTGGGTTCCGTCGTGATGACCGTCCGGGTGGTTTCAACCGCGATGACCGTGGTCCGCGTCGCGATGACCGCCCCTCCGGTGGCGGTTTCAACCGTGACCGTGACGACCGTGGTCCGCGTCGTGACGACCGTCCCTCCGGTGGCGGGTTCCGTCGTGACGACCGTCCCTCCGGTGGCGGTTTCAACCGTGACCGTGACGACCGTGGCGGTTTCCGTCGGGATGACCGTCCGTCGGGCGGTGGTGGGTTCCGTCGTGATGACCGTCCGGGTGGTTTCAACCGCGATGACCGTGGTCCGCGTCGTGACGACCGCCCCTCCGGTGGCGGTTTCAACCGTGACCGTGACGACCGTGGTGGCTTCCGTCGGGATGACCGTCCGTCGGGCGGTGGTGGGTTCCGTCGTGATGACCGTCCGGGTGGTTTCAACCGCGATGACCGTGGTCCGCGTCGCGATGACCGCCCCTCCGGTGGCGGTTTCAACCGCGACCGTGACGACCGCGGTCCGCGTCGTGACGACCGCCCGAGTGGTTTCAACCGTGACCGCGACGACCGTGGTCCGCGTCGTGACGACCGCCCCTCCGGCGGTGGCTTCCGTCGTGACGACCGCCCCTCCGGTGGCGGTTTCAACCGTGACCGTGACGACCGTGGTGGCTTCCGTCGCGACGACCGCCCGAGCGGCGGCCGCTCCTACGGGGACCGCGACCGTGGTGGCCGCTTCGAGGGCCGTCGGGACGAGCGTCGGGACGACTACCGCCGCGACGACCGCCGTGACTACGACGACCGGCGGGGCAACTACGAGCCCGTCAAGCGGCTGCCGATCCCCGAGGACGTCACCGGCTTCGAGATCGACGCCGATGTGCGCCAGGAGCTCAAGAGCCTGCCGAAGACTCTCGCGGACGATGTCGCGCGCAACCTGGTGATGGTCGCCCGCCTGCTGGACAGCGAGCCGGAGGAGGCGTACCAGTACTCCCGCGTCGCTCTGCGGCTGGCGTCCCGCGTCGCTGCCGTCCGTGAGGCGGCCGGTTTCGCCTCGTACATGACGCAGCGTTACTCCGAGGCGCTGACCGAGTTCCGGGCCGCTCGGCGGATGACCGGCCGGGCGGACCTGTGGCCCGTCATGGCCGACTGCGAGCGCGGCCTGGGCCGCCCCGAGCGCGCGCTGGCGATGGCCGGCGAGCCCGAGGTGAAGCAGCTGGACAAGGCCGGCCAGGTCGAGATGCGCCTGGTCGCGGCCGGTGCGCGTGGCGACATGGAGCAGTTCGACGCCGCCGTGGTGACGCTGCAGAGCCCGGAGCTGGCCTCCAACTCCGTCCAGCCGTGGACGGCCCGCCTGCGTTACGCCTACGCCGACGCGCTGATCGCGGCCGGCCGTGCGGACGAGGCGCGGGAGTGGTTCGCCAAGGCGGCCGACGCCGACACCGACGGCACGACCAACGCGGAGGAGCGGCTCGCGGAGATCGACGGTCTGGAGTTCGTCGACGCGCTGGACCCGGAGCTGGAGGACGAGGCCGCCGCCGAGTCCGTGGCGCCGGCCGCCGGTGGCGAGACGCCGGACGACCGGGAGATCTTCGAGGACGAGGAAGACGTCGAGGAGTACTACGACGAGGATGACCTCGAGATCGACGAGGACTACGACGAGGACGAGCCGAAGCGGGCCGAGCAGCGCGACGACCGCTGAGCGGGCCGGTGCAGGCCGGTCGGTGATCACTGACCGCTGATCACGTCGGACATGCCGAAGGCCCTGCCCACCCCCTAGGGGGTGGGCAGGGCCTTCGGCATGTCCGGGCCGGCTCAGCCGAGTTCGAGGTTGCGCAGCACCAGCCCGGTGGCGGGCTTGGGCCCGAAGGACGTGGACTTCCGGGGCATCGTCACGCCCTGCTCGGCCAGCCGCCGAACCACGCTCTCCCTGACCGGGTGCAGCAGCACGGCGGTGCCGCCGCTGCGGGCGGCCTCGCGCTCGGCGGCGAGGGCGGTGTGCAGGTAGCCGATGTCGTCCGGGCTGTCCGGGACGCGCCAGACGTGGTCCAGCAGTGTGGCGTGCAGCACGGTGGCGTCGAGACGGCGCCACTCCTGCGGCATGTCCTGCGGCACGGTCTCGTCCAGGATCTCCTCGGCGGGTTCGCCGATCAGCCAGTAGGTGCCGTCCCCGCCGGTGAGGACGAAGCCGTTGACCCCGTGCCGTTTGAACTCCGCCAGGGCCTGGAGCGCGGTCTCCAGCGGGCCTGGTACCTCCTTGACCAGCCAGTGGCCGCCGAGCAGCTCAAGCGCGGTGGCGATCGGCAGGCGGTACAGCACGCGGTGGATCGCGCGTACCCGCAGGGGGTAGCGGGCGGTGTCCACCAGCAGGACCATGCCGCGGTCCCACGGGCTGCGGGGCAGGTGTCGGTGCTCGCGCTGGAGGCGGAGGTACATCTCCCAGCGGTGGTGGCCGTCGGCGATCAGCGCGCGGCAGGTCGCGAGGTCGCGGCTGACCTCGGCGATCTCGCTGTGGTCGGTGACGGCCCACAGCCGGTGGTGGGTGCCGTCGGTGGTGGTCGTGGTGAGCAGCGGTTCGCCTTGGACGGCGCGCTCGATGACGGCGGCCGCGCCGCCACTGCCCCGGTAGGTCAGCAGCAGGGGTTCGAGGTTGGCCCGGGTGGTGCGCATCAGGCCGACCCGGTCGGCGACCGGCTTGGGCATCACGTCCTCGTGCGGCAGGACCACGCCGGACTCCCGGCCGCTGACCGCGAGGGCGCCGATCAGCCCGCGCTGCAACAGCTCGCCGGAGCCGGAGCCGGAGCCGGAGCCGGAGCCGGAGCCGGATCCGGATCCTGAGTCCGCGCCGGACGATCCCGGGTCGGACGATCCCGCGGCCGTGCCACGGTCCTGGACGCGCTGCTCGTAGACGTACAGCGCGGGCTCGGCGTCGGCGGCGAGGACACCCTCGCGCTGCCAGTCGCGCAGCAGCCGGGCGGCGTGCCGGTAGCGGGTGTCGCGGTCGGGGCGGTCGCCGGCGTCCTCGGGTTCCGGGCGCGGCAGGATCAGCCGCACCACGTTGTACGGGTCCGCGGTTTCGAGGTCGAGCCGACGGCCCGGGTCCACGACGTCGTACGGCGGCGAGGTGACGGAGGCCAGCGCGCCGACCCGGTCGGGGACGTATCGCAGGCCTCGGAAGGGGGACAGGGACAGCCCTGCGGTGGCGACGTGCCCGGGGTCGCCGGGGCCGCCCTGCGGAGACTCCGCTCCGCTTTCTGCACTGGGTGCACTCATTCTGGGCATCGTAATCGGGTACGCGTTGTTCAGAGATCAGAACCCCCGGCCGGGTGGGCCGGTGAGGGTGCCCGGACCGGGAGCGAGGTACGGCATGAGCGGTGGGCAGGAGCGGGTGGGCGGCGGCGGCACGGACGGCGGAGGCGCTTTCGGACCGGGCCGGGCGGGCGAGCCGGCCGGTGACGTCTACGACTGGTTCCGCCGTGGGGGCAGGCTGCTCGCGGAGGGCAATCCGGCGGCGGCGGAGCAGCTGCTGGCCAGGGCGGCGGCGGCCGAGCCGCAGTCGCACAGCATCCGGGAGGCGCTGGCGAGAGCCCAGTTCGACACGGGTTCGTACGCGGCGGCGCTGGAGAACTTCAAGCTGGTGGCGCAGGCCGATCCGTCGGACGACTACGCTCAGTTCGGCTGGGGCGTCTCGGCGGCCAGGCTGGGCGACTTCGAGGCGTCCGCCAAGCACCTGGCGCTGGCGGTGGCCATGCGGCCGGAGGCGGAGCACTACCGGGCCGCGCTGCGGCAGACCAGGGCGACGCTGGCCGCCCGGGCCGGCGCGTTCGGTCCGCTGCTGCCGGGGGCACCGGGGTATCTCGCTCCGCCGCGGCAGTCCGAGGAGGAACCGGAGCGCGGGGACGGCCCGCAGGGCGGCACCAGCACCAGCACAAGCACCGGCACGGACAACGGCGTGACGGCCGGTGCGGACGGCGGCACGGGCGGTGCCGGGAACGGCGTCGCCGGTGGCGCGGACGATGAAGTGGACGACGGGAAGAAGCAGGAATGAGCGACACGGCAACCACCCCGCGGCGGATCATGCCGGGCGGCAGCGACCGCCCGCTGACCGAGGCGTACGACACGGCGCTGCTCGATCTCGACGGGGTGGTCTACGCCGGCCCGGACGCGATCGAGTACGCGGTGGAGTCGCTGGACACGGCGCGGGCGGCCGGTATGCGGCTGGCGTACGTGACCAACAACGCCTCGCGTCCGCCCCGGGTGGTGGCCGAGCATCTGACCGAGCTGGGTGTCCCGGCCGACGAGGCCGATGTGATCAACTCCGCGCAGGCGGCGGCCCGGGTGGTAGCCGAGAAGGTGCCGGCCGGGGCCAAGGTGCTGGTGGTCGGCGGAGCGGGGCTGGAGGAGGCGCTGGCCGAGCGCGGGCTGGTCGCGGTGCGCTCGCTGGCGGACGGTCCGGCGGCCGTGGTCCAGGGGTACGACCCCTCGGTGGGCTGGCAGCATCTGGCGGAGGCCTCGTACGCCGTGCAGCAGGGCCTGCCCTGGGTGGCGTCCAACACCGACCTGACCGTTCCGACCGCGCGGGGCATCGCGCCCGGGAACGGCACGCTGGTGGCGGCCGTCCGGGCGGCGACCGGGGTGGAGCCGGAGGTGGCGGGCAAGCCGCTGCCGCCGATGCACCGCGAGACGGTGCTGCGTACGGGCGCCGTCCGGCCGCTGGTGGTCGGCGACCGGCTGGACACCGACATCGAGGGCGCGTTCAACGGCGGTGTGGACAGCCTGCTGGTCTTCACCGGGGTGACGACGCCGGCGCAGCTGCTGGCCGCCCCCGTCGAGCACCGGCCGACGTACCTGGCGTCCGACCTGCGCGGTCTGCTGCGGGCGCAGCCCGAGGTGACGGCCGCCGGTGACGGCGGGTTCGGCTGCGGTGGCTGGGTGGCCGTGGCGGAGGACGGCGTCCTGCGGCTGGAGGGCGAGGGCGAGGACCGCTACGACGGGCTGCGTGCGCTGTGCGCGGCGGCCTGGACGGCGCTGGACACGGACGGCGAGCCGGCCGACGGGCGGAAGGCGCTGGCGGATCTGGGGCTGTGACGTCCGGGCCCGTGACGCGTGGGCCCGTGACGTACCCCGGCTGTCTGCCTCGCTCGCGCCGAGGAGGCGGGCAGCCGGTGCCGTTCAGGGCCTCGGCTCCTTCAGAGCAGGGTGCGCAGCCGGAGCAGGTCGCGGAAGCCGGCTTCGAGCTTGACCCGGCCGGCAGCCCAGGCAGAGGCGAAGTTGAGCCTCCCGCCGACCATGGCGACCAGGTCGTCGCTGCTCATCGCGAGCCGGATCTCGGCCTTGGCGTCCGGCGGGCCGGGGGCTTCGGTGACGTCCTGGATGCTGCCGTCGCGCAGACGGCCCGTGAAGGTGACGTCCAGGTCGGTGATCCAGCAGGTGAGGGAGCGGTCGAGGGCGGCGGCCTTGCGGACGTCGCCGTTGGAGCGCGACAGGTTGCGGCTGAGCTGTTCCAGCGCCTCGCGGCACTCCTCGGCGTCGGCCATATCGGTCGTCCACTTCCCTTCTGCGGTCCTCAGCCCCACGTTAGCGCAGCCCTAAGGGGGGATCGGCTGCCGCCGGGTGGGCCTGGTTACGGGTAGCGTCGTCAGTGGACGCCCGGCCGGACCGGGCGTCGTCGGGCGTAGGGCGATGCACGCAGGAGGAACCCGGATGCTTCGCAGGACGGTGCAGGGCTGTGTCGAGCTCGCCTCCGAGCTCGCGGACGAGGTCGGCAAGCGGGTTGTCGGTACCGCCGCCGAGCTGCTGGAACGCAGCGGGGTGGACCTGTCGGAGGTCGAGCGGAGGCTGGGCGGGCAGTTCCCGCCCTCGGTGAAGTCGATCCAGACGCTGGCCGGCGAGGCGGTGACGGCCGGCCGGGCCGGGGTGGACGTCGCGGTCGGGGTGGCGCGCAGCGAGGTGGAGAAGGCCTTCGAGCGGGTCGGCGACCAGGTGACCAAGGTGGGCGTCGTGCTGGCCTACCTGGAGAGCAAGCTGCGTGAGGTCGAGGAGGAGGCCGTGCCTCCGGCCGGGCGGTCGGCGGCCGGAGCGAGGGCCGACGGGCTGTTCGGCGACGGCTGGGAGCACGGCGAGGGTGGCGCCGAGCCGATAGTGGCGGAGCGCGTCGAGGTGGACGAGGCCGACGAAGACTCGCCGGCCCCGGCGCCGGCCCCGGCGAGGTCCAGGAAGGCGGCCGCCGAGCCAACGCGCGCAGCGCGCACCCCGGCCGAGCCAGCCCCCGCCGCGAAGGAGCCTGTCGAAGAGGCCCCCGCTAAGGAAGCACGGGCCCGCAAGGCGCCGGCCGCGAAGGCGCGCGCCGGTGAGGCCGGCACGGGCAAGTCGCAGGCCAAGAAGGCGGCGGCCAAGAAGACCCCCGCTCGCAAGACCGTGGTCACGAAGAAGGCCACCGCCGAGCAGCCGTCCGGCAAGCCGGCGGGTAAGCGGGCGGCGGCGAAGAAGACCACCGTCCGCCGGAGCACGAGCGGCAAGGGCGGCGATGACTGAGGGCGGCGGGATCCGGCCCCCGGAGACCGCGCCGCTCGGCGTGGAGTTCGCGCCCACCGGGCACCCCGGGGTGGACGAGGCGCTGGCCGGCCTGGAGACGCTGGGCGGGGTGCCGACCGAGGCGCATGTCCCGGTGTACGAAGATGTTCACCAGCGGCTCACCGAGACCCTCGCCGAGCTCGACGACCCGGAGCGGTGACCGGCAGTGACCCGCGGTGACCCCGCGGTGACCGGAGCGGTGGCCAAGCGGTGCATCGCCGTGAGAAGTAGCCGGAGCGGCAGCCCACAGCTGTCGCCCGGAGCAGTGACCGGAGCAGTGACCGAAGCAGTGAGCAGTAGGAGCTGAAGCACCAGTGGCAGTGGCACGACGCCGACTCGACGCGGAGCTGGTCCGCCGTAAGCTGGCCCGTTCGCGTGAGCACGCGAGCGAGCTGATCGCGGCCGGCCGGGTGACCGTCGGCGGCAGCACCGCGACCAAGCCCGCGACCCAGGTGGAGACCTCCGCCGCCGTGGTGGTCGCCGAGGACGACAACGACCCCGACTACGTCTCGCGCGGCGGCCACAAGCTGGCCGGGGCGTTCGCGGCGTTCGTCCCGCAGGGCCTGGTCGTCGAGGGGCGGCGGGCGCTGGACGCCGGGGCGTCCACCGGGGGATTCACCGATGTGCTGCTGCGCGCGGGGGTGGCTGGCGTGCTGGCCGTCGACGTGGGCTACGGGCAGCTGGCCTGGTCGCTGCAGAGTGACGACCGGGTCACCGTGATGGACCGGACCAATGTCCGCGAGCTCACCCTGGAGCAGATCGGCGGCACCCCCGTCGACCTGGTCGTCGGCGACCTGTCCTTCATCTCGCTCGGCCTGGTGCTGCCCGCGCTGGCGGGCTGCTGCGCCGAGGACGCGGACCTGGTGCTGATGGTCAAGCCGCAGTTCGAGATCGGCAAGGAACGGCTCGGCAGCGGCGGCGTGGTCCGCAGTCCGCAGCTGCGCGCCGAGATGGTACGTCAGGTCGCCGCCCAGGCCTGGGCGCTCGGCCTCGGCGTACGGGCGGTCACGGCGAGCCCGCTGCCTGGGCCGTCGGGGAACGTCGAGTACTTCCTCTGGCTGCGCAGGGACGCCCCGCAGCTGGACCCCGCGCAGGCGGACCGGGCCGTCGCGGAGGGCCCCGGATAGGGTGCTCCGCAGACGTCCGATCGTCATCCTGAGGGGTGGCAGGGCGGAGGGCGGCAGGACGGCACGAAGGCAAGAAGGCAGGACAGCAGGACAGCAGGACGGTAGTGCGGCCGCACCGGGCCAAGGGCGACTTGGCGGGCGTAGGGAGAGGGCAGCAGCATGAGCGAGGAACGTACGGTCTTCCTGATTGCGCACACCGGCCGTGAGGCCGCGCTGCGCAGCGTCGAGGCGCTGGTGCACGGCCTGTTGAAGGCTGGCATCAAGATCCGGCTGCTGGCCGCCGAGGCGGTGGGCCTGGATCTGCCAGACGGCGTGGAGCGGGTGGCCGGCGGGCAGGGGGCGGCGGACGGCTGCGAGTTGATCCTGGTCGCGGGCGGGGACGGCACGCTGCTGCGTGGCGCCGAACTGGCCCGCGACCACGGGCTGCCGATGCTCGGCATCAACCTGGGCCGGGTCGGCTTCCTCGCGGAGGCCGAGCGTGATGACCTGGCGGTGGTGGTGGATCGGGTGGTCGACGCCGACTACGAGGTCGAGGAGCGGATGACCCTCGATGTGCTGGTCCGCACCAACGGCGATGTGCTGCACTATGACTGGGCGTTGAACGAGGCGTCGATCGAGAAGGCCTCCCGGGAGCGGATGCTGGAGGTGGTGACCGAGGTGGACGGCCGCCCGGTCTCCAACTTCGGCTGCGACGGCGTTGTCTGTGCGACGCCGACCGGCTCCACCGCGTACGCGTTCTCGGGCGGCGGCCCGGTGGTGTGGCCGGAGGTGGAGGCGCTGCTGATGGTGCCGATCAGCGCGCACGCGCTGTTCGCCCGGCCGCTGGTGGCCTCGCCCAAGTCGGTGCTGGCGGTGGAGGTTCAGCCGAAGACGCCGCACGGTGTGCTGTGGTGCGACGGGCGGCGGTCGGTCGAACTCCCGGCCGGAGCCCGGGTGGAGGTCCGGCGGGGCCAGACCCCGGTACGGCTGGCGCGGCTGCACCGGGCACCGTTCACCGACCGGCTGGTGGCCAAGTTCGCGCTGCCGGTGGCTGGTTGGCGGGGGCGCTCGGACGCCCACTGAGCTGTGGGCGGGGCTCGGGGCGGTGGGGGACGCCCGCCTGGGTGACCGTCGTGGCACCGCTCCCCGGTGGCTCCGGGATCCCGGTCGGCCGAGCATGCGTCATGTGCGCGCCTGATCCCCGCCGAGTTGCTCGACGAGCCGGGCCGGGCCCAGTCGGGCCGGGCCCGCCGACGGCAGGTGCGGCTCGGCGCGGGTCAGGCGACTAGGGGCGAGCCCCCGTCGGCGGTCGGCCAGCGGTCGCCGGTGGCGGCCTGCTCGGCCACCGCGGCGAGGCGCTCGACGGCCGCGTGGGCGGCCGGGGCGGGGACGGTCAGCGGGATCCGGATGAAGTTCTCGAAGGCGCCGTCCGCACCGAAGCGGGTGCCCGCCGCGATCCGCACCCGCCCCCGTTCGCCGGCCTGGGCGAGCGCGGTGCCGGACAGGCCGTCGGTGGCGAGCCACAGGCAGAGCCCACCGGGCGGCTCGGCGAAGCGCCAGCCGGGCAGCTGCTCGCGCAGCGCCGCCGAGAGGGCGCCCGCGCTGGCCCGCAGGCGTTCGAGCTGGTGGGTGCGGACCTCCTCCAGCCGCTCGCCGATCAGGACGGCCGCGATCAGCTGGTCCAGCACGGGCGTGCCCACGTCGCTGTACACCCGGTCGGTGGCCAGTCGGCGTACCAGCGCGGGCGTCGCGCGGACCCACCCGATCCGCAGGCCGCCCCAGAGCAGCTTGCTGGCCGAACCGACGGTGACCACCTGGGCGCCCCGGTCCAGGGCGGCCATCGGCCGCGGGAAGGCTGCCGGGGCCGCCGGCGTGGGCGCGCCGGCGGCCCGCTCCAGGCCCCAGCCGAGTTCGGCGGTGGTCTCGTCGGCCAGCACGATGGTGCCCGAGGCCCGGGCGGCGGCGAGCAGCTCGCGGCGCTGCTCCTCCTCGATCAGCGCCCCGGTGGGGTTGTGGAAGTCCGGCATGACGTACGCGAGCTTGGGGGCGGCACCGCGCAGGACGCGCTGCCACTCGGGCAGGTCCCAGCTCGGCATCAGCTCGGGGCCGCCGGGCCAGGCGTGCGGGACGGGCACCAGCCGGGCGCCGGAGCGGCGCAGCGCCTGGAGGGTGTGGGGGTAGCTCGGTCCCTCGACGGCGACCCGGTCGCCGGGCCCGACCAGTGCCCGGTGCAGCAGGTGCAGCGCGCCCATCGCGCCCGTGGTGATCAGGATCTGGTCCGGGGTGGTCGGCAGGCCGCGCTGGGTGAAGCGCCGGGCGACGGCCTCGCGCAGGACGGGGACGCCGGTCGGGTAGCAGCCGTGTCCGGCGGCGTACGCGGGCAGCTGCTCGACGGCCCGGGCGGCCGCCTCGCCGAGGTAGGGCTGCGGCGCGGGGAGGGCGGCGACCCCGAGGTCCAGGGTGTGGCCCTGCTCGTCGGGCGGTACGGGGTGCAGGGCGTCGCCGGGCGGCGGGGCGCCTTCGGGCAGGGTGGTCCAGCTGCCGGCGCCCCGGCGGCTGCGCAGGTAGCCGTCGGCGCGCAGGGCCTCGTACGCCGTGGCCACGGTGGTGCGGCTCAGGGCGAGGGCGGCGGCCAGCTCGCGTTCGGCGGGCAGCCGGGCGCCGACCGGCAGCCGGCCCTCGGAGACCAGGGTGCGGACCTGGTCGGCGAGCCGGCGGTAGGTGGGCCGGCGGCCGGTCGGCTGGGGGAGCCTCGCGGCGGTGTCGAGCAGACGCGCGAGGGCGGGGGGAGTGACGGTGCTGTGCCATTCGGTCACGACGAACAGTCCACCTGGTTCGGATTGGACCTGGAACAGGCCCGGTTGGCCCCTTCATCATGGCAGCGCGGCCGTCGAGTCCGCCACCGCCCGCCAAGGAGGGGCGGTGCAGCACACCGAGGAGAGTCGATGGCCACCGCCGCCACGCCCGCCACCAACCGGACATCCGCCACCACCGGCACATCCACCACCGGCACATCCGTCACCGACACCGCACCCGCCGCCGAAGCCCCGGCCGCCGCGCCCGGGCGGCGCTCCCTGGCGGTCCGCCTGGTCGGCGACACCCACGCGCTCGGCCGCCGACTGCCGCAGCTGCTGGTCGGCCTCTTCCTCTACGGGTCGAGCATGGCGCTGATGCTGCGGGCCTCGCTCGGCGCCAACTCCTGGGACGTGTTCCACCAGGGCCTGGTCCGTCACCTCGGGCTGAGCCTCGGCAGCTGGGTCACCATCACCGGCGCCGCGGTGCTGCTGCTCTGGATCCCGCTGCGCCAGCGCCCGGGCATCGGCACCGTCGGCAACGTGCTGGTGCTCGGCGTCGCGATGGACCTCACCCTCGGCGCGGTCTCGGCCCCGCACGCGCTCGCGGCCCGGGTCGCCCTGCTCGTCACCGGAATCGTCCTCAACGGCCTGGCCACCGGCCTCTACATCGGCGCCCGGCTCGGCCCCGGCCCGCGCGACGGTCTGATGACCGGCCTGCACCGGCGTACCGGCCGCTCGCTGCGGCTGATCCGGACCGGCATCGAGCTCACCGTGCTCGCGATCGGCATCCTGCTGGGCGGCACCTTCGGGGTCGGCACGGTGGCATACGCGCTGGCCATCGGCCCGCTGGCACAGTTCTTCCTGCGCTGGTGCACCGTGCCGGAAGCCGCCCGGAAGTGATGAACTTCGGCGCCCGGGGTTGTCACTCGTCGCGCGGCGGGGCCGGAACCTCGTAAGGTCGTCTCCGTGTTGGACGAGATGCGGATACGAGATCTTGGTGTCATCGATGACGCCGTGGTCGAACTGGCACCGGGGTTCACGGCCGTGACCGGCGAGACCGGCGCCGGCAAGACCATGGTGGTGACCAGCCTCGGCCTGCTGCTCGGCGGCCGGGCCGATCCGGGCCTGGTGCGCTCGGGTGCCGGCCGGGCGGTGGTCGAGGGCCGTCTGGAACTCCCCGCCGGCTCCCCGGCCGCCGCCCGGGCCCTGGAGGCCGGCGCCGAGCTGGACGAGGGCGCGCTGCTGATCAGCCGTACGGTCTCCGCCGAGGGGCGCTCCCGGGCGTTCGTCGGCGGCCGGGCCGTGCCGGTCGGGCTGCTCGCGGAGCTGGGCGAGGACCTGATCGCCGTGCACGGCCAGACCGACCAGCAGCGGCTGCTGCGCCCCTCCCGCCAGCGCGGTGCGCTGGACCGGTACGCGGGCGAGGCCGTCGCCGGCCCGCTGGCCCGCTACCGGGAGGTCTACCGCAGGCTGCGCGAGGTCTCGGCGACGCTGGAGGAGCTGACCACCCGGGCCCGCGAGCGCGCCCAGGAGGCCGATCTGCTGCGCTTCGGCCTGGACGAGATCGCCGCCGCCGAGCCGGTCGCCGGGGAGGACACCGACCTGGGCGCCGAAGCCGAGCGCCTGGGCCACGCCGACGCCCTCTCCTCCGCCGCCACCCTGGCTCACGCCGCGCTGGCCGGCGACCCGGCCGAGCCCGACTCGCTGGACGCGGGCACCCTGATCGCCCAGGCCCGCCGGGCCCTGGACGGGGTGCGCCACCACGACGAGCGGCTCGCCGCCCTGGCCGACCGCCTCAACGAGGTCGGGTACCTGCTCGCCGACGTCGCCGGCGACCTGGCCGGCTACGCGGACGACCTGGACGCCGACCCCGTCCGCCTGGCGGCGGTCGAGGAGCGCCGCTCCGTCCTCGCCCACCTGCTGCGCAAGTACGGCGGCGCGGACAACTCGCTGGCCGAGGTGCTCTCCTGGGCCGAGGCCGGCGCCGCGCGGCTCGCCGAGCTGGACGGCGACGACGACCGGATCGACGAGCTCGGCGCCCAGGAGACCGAGCTGCGCGCCGAGTTGGCCGAGCTGGCCGCCGAGGTCTCGGCGGCCAGGCACGCGGCGGCCGGCCGCTTCGCCGAGGCCGTCTCCGCGGAGCTCGCCGAACTGGCCATGCCGCACGCCCGGGTGAGCTTCGAGATCAGCCGGGTCGACGATCTGGCGGGCATCGAGCTCGACGGCCGTACCGTCGCGTACGGTGCGCACGGAGTGGACGAGGTCGAGGTGCTGCTCGCCCCGCACCCGGGCGCGGCGCCGCGTCCGATCGCCAAGGGCGCCTCCGGTGGCGAGCTCTCGCGGGTGATGCTCGCGGTGGAGGTCGTCTTCGCCGGTGCGGACCCGGTGCCCACGTACCTCTTCGACGAGGTCGACGCGGGCGTCGGCGGCAAGGCGGCGGTGGAGATCGGCCGCCGGCTGGCGAAGCTGGCCGAGTCCGCGCAGGTCGTGGTCGTCACCCACCTCCCGCAGGTCGCGGCGTTCGCCGACCGGCACCTGGTGGTGGAGAAGACCAACGACGGCACCGTCACCCGCAGCGGCGTCAAGGTGCTGAACGACGAGGAGCGGGTCCGGGAGCTGTCTCGGATGCTGGCCGGCCTGGAGGACTCCGAGCTCGGCCGCGCACACGCCGAGGAGCTGCTGGCCGCCGCCAGGGCGCCGCGCGGGCGGTAGTCTTCCGACCCGTCCCGGGCGCCGTCCGCGGACCGCGCCCGGGACGGACCCCGACCCGGCCGCGCAGTGCCGAACTCATGCCCGGGGAGGGGGAACGACGCGCCCCGCCGTGGTGCCGACTGTCCAAGAGGGCCGCCGACCTGGCATCGTGGCGGCTGGACACTGGCTACCCCATTCCCGAGTGCCGCCCACGGGCCACCCGCCCTCCCTGCCCGTCAGCGGGCCGGGGCACCTCCCAGCCGCCACCGCGGGGGAGCGGGAACCCGCAGGCGGCGTGAGTTCCTGATCGAGTCGGAGCGAGACGACGTGGACCATTCCGCCGCCCGGGCCACCGTGGCCGCCCCCGAACCGGGGCAGCTGCACGTGGTACTCGTCCTGGCCGCCAGCACCGGCGGCATCGGCGCGCATGTGCGGTCCCTGGCACAGGGCCTGGTCGCACACGGAGTGACCGTGACGGTCTGCGCGCCCGCGGGGACGGACGCGCTGTTCGGCTTCTCCCGTTCGGGCGCCAGATTCCACCTGGTCGACATCACCCCCACCGCGGGCGCCCGCAGCGACGCGGCCGCGATCGGCGAGCTGCGCCGCGCGTTCACCGGTGCGGACGTGGTGCACGCCCACGGCCTGCGCGCCGGGCTGCTGTCCGACCTGGCGCTGCGTACGGCCGGCCGCTTCCCGGGCCTTCGGCCGCAGACCCCGCTGGTGGTCACCTCGCACCAGGCGATGCTGGCCACCGGCATGGAGCGCCGGCTCCAGCGGCTGATGGAGCGCCGGGTCGCGCGCGCCGCCGACCTGGTGCTGGGCGCGTCCTCCGATCTGGTCGCCCGTGCCAGGGAGCTCGGCGCCACCGACGCCAGGCTCGGCCCGGTCGCCGCTCCGCCGATGCCGCCCGGCGAGCTGGACCGCCCCGCCGCCCGTGCCGCCCTGCTCGGGGACGGGCCGGACCGGCCGCTGCTGCTGGCCGTCGGGCGGCTGGTCCGGCAGAAGGCCTTCGGGCTGCTGCTGGACGCCTCCCGGGAGCTGGCCGGCGTCCGGCCGCAGCCGCTGGTGCTGATCGCCGGCGAGGGCCCGGAGGCCGGCCCGCTGCGTGAGCGGATCGCCGCCGAGCGGCTGCCGGCCGAGCTGCTGGGATTCCGTACCGACGTATCCGACCTGCTCACGGCGGCCGACGTGGTGGTGGTCAGCAGCCGCTGGGAGGCGCGCTCGCTGGTGGTGCAGGAGGCGATGCGGGCCGGCGTCCCGGTGGTGGCCACGGCCGTCGGCGGGATTCCCGAGCTGGTAGGCGACGCCGCGGTGCTCGTCCCGTCCGGTGACGCGGCGGCGCTGGGCACGGCCGTACGCGAGCTGCTGGCCGACCCGCGGCGGTGCGAGCAGCTCGCCGAGGCCGGCCGCCAGCAGAGCGAGACCTGGCCGGACGAGGCCGCGACCGTGGCCCAGGTGCTGAGCACCTACGACGAGCTGGTCCAGCGGGCCTGACCGCCGGGGGTGTCCCCGGCGGTCGCGGCGCGGCCCGTCAGACCGTGGCCTGCTCGCTGCGGTCGGCTGCGCCGCGCCCGTCCGGCTGGGCGGAGAGGTAGGCGCCGCCGCACGCGGTGAGCCGCAGCGCGGTGTCGATCAGCGGCACGTGGCTGAAGGCCTGCGGGAAGTTCCCGACCTGGCGCTTGAGCCGCGGATCCCACTCCTCCGCGAGCAGCCCGATGTCGTTGCGCAGCGCCAGCAGCTTCTCGAACAGCTCCCGGGCCTCGCTGACCCGGCCGATCATCGCCAGGTCGTCGGCGAGCCAGAACGAGCAGGCCAGGAACGCGCCCTCGTGCCCGGAGAGCCCGTCGACGTTGTTGCCCTGGTCGTCGTGCGTCGGGTAGCGCAGGACGAAGCCGTCCTCGGTGGAGAGCTCGCGCTGGATCGCCTCGATGGTGCCGATCACCCGCTTGTCGTCCGGCGGCAGGAAGCCGACCTGGGGGATCAGCAGCAGCGAGGCGTCCAGCTCGCGGCCGCCGTAGTACTGGGTGAAGGTGTTGCGCTCGCTGTCGTAGCCCCGCTCGCAGACGTCCCGGTGGATGGTGTCGCGCAGCTCGCGCCAGCGCTCCAGCTCGCCGTCGGCGGGGGCGTCCTCCGGCATCTGTTCCAGCAGCTTGATGGTGCGGTCCACGGCGACCCAGGCCATCACCTTGGAGTGCACGAAGTGCCGCCGGGGGCCGCGCACCTCCCAGATGCCCTCGTCGGGCTCCATCCAGTGCTCCTCCAGGTAGCTGATCAGCTTCAGCTGGAGGTGGTGCGCGTGGTCGTTGCGGGTGAGGCCGGTCATGTGGGCCAGGTGCAGCGCCTCGACGACCTCGCCGTAGACGTCCAGCTGGAGCTGGCCGGCGGCGCCGTTGCCGACCCGGACGGGCAGTGAGCCCTCGTACCCGGGCAGCCAGTCCAGCGAGGACTCGGTGAGCTCGCGCTCGCCCGCGATGCCGTACATGATCTGCAGGTTCTCGGGGTCGCCGGCCACCGCGCGCAGCAGCCACTCGCGCCAGGCGCGGGCTTCGTCCCGGTAGCCGGTGCGCAGCAGCGAGGAGAGGGTGATGGCGGCGTCGCGCAGCCAGGTGTAGCGGTAGTCCCAGTTGCGCTCGCCGCCGATGTCCTCGGGCAGCGAGGTGGTGGGGGCGGCGACGATGCCGCCGGTGGGGGCGTAGGTGAGCGCCTTGAGGGTGATCAGCGAGCGGATCACGGCCTCGCGGTAGGGGCCCTGGTAGGTGCACTGGCCGGCCCAGTCGCGCCAGAAGTCCTCGGTGGCGTCGAGCATCGCCTCGGCGTCGGGGGTGCTGGGCGGCTCCAGGTGGGAGGCCTGCCAGGTGAGCGCGAAGGCGATCCGCTCACCGGCGCGGACGGTGAAGTCGGCGTACGTGGTGAGGTTGCGGCCGTACGTCTCGGACTCGCCGTCCAGCCAGACGGAGTCGGGCCCGGCCACGGCGACCGTGCGGTGGCCGCCGTCGGGCTGCTCGACGCGGTGCACCCAGGGCACCACCCGGCCGTAGCTGAAGCGCATCCGCAGCGCGGAGCGCATCCGGACCTGGCCGGTCAGGCCCTCGACGATCCGGATGATCTGCGGGACGGCGTCGCGGCCGGCCAGCGGGCGCGGCGGCATGAAGTCGATCACCCGGACGCTGCCGCCCTTGGTGTCCCACTCCTGCTCCAGGATCAGCGAGTCGCCCCGGTAGCTCCTGCGGTCGGCCGGGACGGCGGGGGCGGAGGCGGTCGGCGGCGGCACACGAAGATCACCCGTATCGGTGAACGGGCCACGAGGGGCGGGCGCCGCGGGCGCGGCGGGGGTCGGCGCGGGGGCCTCGGAGGGTGCGGGGGAGCCTGGGGTCGCCTCGGCGGGGCCGATCCGCCAGAACCCGTGTTCATCGGTGCCCAGCAGGCCGGCGAAGACGGCCGGGGAGTCGAATCTGGGCAGGCACAGCCAGTCGACCGCTCCGTCCCTGCTGACCAGGGCGGCGGTCTGCATGTCCCCGATGAGTGCGTAGTCCTCGATACGGCCGGCCACGTGGATCTCCAGTTCGCAATGTGGGCACGACGATCGACGACGGCTTCGAGCGAGCGGGCACTGCGCGCCGGGGCCGTCCACCCCGGGCCCCTTCCTCCGGACCGCCGGGGTGGGGCGGGGCCGGCCGGGTGTCCGCGCGGGGCTGTGATGGGCCCCGGGAGAGGGTGGGGGAGGTACAAGGGGTGACGGGGAGGTCCGGTCGCGCATCCGGGACCGAGAGGCGTCGTGACCCTCCCTCGCCCTCCGCGTGCTCTGCTGTCGGCGATGCGTCCGTGCAGCTTACGTCGGACGAATGGGGCGAAGCACGCGGAGGCAGGCCCGTCCGGTGGCATATTCCGGGTGAAATGCCCCGTGATCGGCGGATGCCCCTCCAGGATGGTCCGGACGGAGGGGATGCCGCTAGTCCATCCGGGCCGGTACGACTGGCCCGTCCGAGCACGTGCGCCACACCTGCCCCAGCAGCCCCGGGTGTGGCCCGGAACGCACGCCGGTCGGCGCACTGATACCCTGGTATCCCGTGGACTGGTGGGATCAAACGCCCCGGCCAGCCGACCGACGACCCCGCAGCAGCCTCTCCGGGCCCTGCGGAAGAGCACGCTCACAGAGCATCCGCTCCCCGTCGGCAGGCGAGCCGAAGGCCCTCCACCCGAGCCTCTTCGACACGCGACCCACGGGAGCCCCCTCTTGGCACAGCCCCATTCCGGCAAGGCATCGAACGGCCGCGCCGTGACGACCAAGCACCTCTTCGTCACCGGGGGTGTCGCGTCCTCGCTCGGCAAGGGCCTGACCGCCTCCAGCCTCGGCGCCCTGCTGAAGGCCCGCGGGCTGCGCGTGACGATGCAGAAGCTCGACCCGTACCTCAACGTGGACCCGGGCACCATGAACCCGTTCCAGCACGGTGAGGTCTTCGTCACCGACGACGGCGCCGAGACCGACCTGGACGTCGGCCACTACGAGCGGTTCCTGGACACCAACCTGCACGGCTCGGCGAACGTCACCACCGGCCAGGTGTACTCGACCGTCATCGCCAAGGAGCGCCGCGGCGAGTACCTGGGCGACACCGTCCAGGTCATCCCGCACATCACCAATGAGATCAAGTCCCGGATCCGCCGGATGGCGACCGACGACGTCGACGTGGTGATCACCGAGGTCGGCGGCACCGTCGGCGACATCGAGTCGCTGCCGTTCCTGGAGGCCGTCCGCCAGGTCCGCCACGAGGTCGGCCGGGACAACGTCTTCTTCGTGCACGTCTCCCTGCTGCCGTACATCGGCCCCTCGGGCGAGCTGAAGACCAAGCCCACCCAGCACTCGGTGGCCGCGCTGCGCAACATCGGCATCCAGCCCGACGCCATCGTGCTGCGCGCCGACCGTGAGGTGCCGCAGGCCATCAAGCGCAAGATCTCGCTGATGTGCGACGTGGACGAGGAGGCCGTGGTCGCGGCCATCGACGCCAAGTCGATCTACGACATCCCCAAGGTGCTGCACGGCGAGGGCCTGGACGCGTACGTGGTGCGCCGGCTGGACCTGCCCTTCCGCGACGTCGACTGGACCACCTGGGACGACCTGCTGCGCCGCGTCCACGAGCCGCAGCACATCGTCAAGGTCGCGCTGGTCGGCAAGTACATCGACCTCCCGGACGCCTACCTGTCCGTCACCGAGGCGCTGCGGGCCGGCGGGTTCGCCAACAACGCGCGCGTCGAGATCAAGTGGGTGACCTCGGACGACTGCGCCACGCCCGAGGGCGCCCAGGAGCAGCTCGGCGACGTGGACGCGATCTGCATCCCCGGCGGCTTCGGCGACCGCGGTGTGGACGGCAAGGTCTCCGCGATCACCTACGCCCGGGAGAACCGCATCCCGCTGCTGGGGCTCTGCCTCGGCCTGCAGTGCGTGGTCATCGAGGCCGCCCGCAACCTGGCCGGCCTGCCGGAGGCCAACTCCACCGAGTTCGACGCCGCCGCCAAGTACCCCGTCATCTCCACCATGGCCGAGCAGCTGGCCATCGTCGACGGCAAGGGCGACCTGGGCGGCACCATGCGCCTGGGCCTCTACCCGGCCAAGCTCGCGGAGGGCTCGATCGTCCGCGAGGTCTACGGCGGCGAGCAGTACGTCGAGGAGCGCCACCGCCACCGCTACGAGGTCAACAACGCCTACCGCGCGGACCTGGAGAAGACCGGCCTGCAGTTCTCGGGCCTGTCCCCCAAGGGCGACCTGGTCGAGTACGTCGAGTACCCGCGTGAGGTGCACCCCTACCTGGTGGCCACCCAGGCCCACCCGGAGCTGAAGAGCCGCCCGACCCGCCCGCACCCGCTGTTCGCGGGCCTGGTGGCGGCGGCCATCGAGATCAAGACCGCCCAGTAGGGCGGGACCGCTCCTCGGCAGAGCGGTCACCACGGACGGCGGCCACGCGAACGCGCGCGGCCGCCGTCCGTCGTCGCTCCCCGGCTGTCATAGGTTGGGACACACAGACAAGGGGAGTGAGATGACGGACGCAGTGCAGCGGGACGCGGGGCGGCAGATCCGGGACGAGGCGGAGCAGTGGCGGGTGCTCGCCACCGAGACCCCGTTCCAGGGCCGGGTCACCGGTGTACGCACCGACCAGGTGGAGATGCCCGACGGCTCCGTCGCCCGCCGCGACTACCAGACCCACCCCGGCTCGGTGTCCATCCTCGCCCTCGACGACCAGCAGCGGGTGCTGATCGTCCGCCAGTACCGCCACCCCGTCCGCCAGCGTCTGTGGGAGCTGCCCGCCGGGCTGCTGGACGTCCCGGGTGAGAACCCGCTGCACGCCGCCCAGCGTGAGCTGTACGAGGAGGCGCACTGCAAGGCCGGGCAGTGGCGGGTGCTGGTCGACTTCTACACCTCGCCCGGCGGCACCGACGAGGCACTGCGGCTCTTCCTCGCCACCGACCTCGCCGAGGTGGAGGGCGAGCGCTACGCCGCGCACGGCGAGGAGCTGGAGCTGGAGGTGGCCCGGGTGCCGCTGCCCGAGCTGGTCCGCCTCATTCTCGCGGGCGAGTTGCACAACCCCACGCTGATCACCGGCACGCTGGCCCTGCACGCCGCGCTCAACGGCGGCGGCGGGCTCGACGCGCTGCGCCCCGCCGACTCGCCCTGGCCCGCCCGCCCCTTCGACCTGGGCTGAGCCGGAACCCGGGCGGAGCGCCGACCAGGCGCGGCGGGGTTGATCCGCGGGAGTGATTTACCGGTTCGTACGACCGGATGTCATCCCGTGGTCGGCGCCCGATCGAACTACGCTTCGCAAACAGGGCCCATGACGGGCCGGCTCCGCTGAGTGACTGGTCGGGAGTGGCGCGGGTGGCGAGGAAGACGGCGACAGAAGCCGAAGGGCGCGCCGGCGTCGAGAGCGAGCAGCGACCAGCGGACGGCGGGGCGGCAGCCAGGGGAGCGGCGGACGCCGGAGCGGCGGACGGCGGAGTGACGGACGGCGGGGCGCCGACGGCCAACACGCGGCGGGCCGCGCGCTCCGCCGAAGCCGTGCCCGGGCGCCCGGTGGCGGGCGCCGGCCCGGGGCCGGCCGTCGAGAGCGCGGCCCCGGCCCTCGACCAGCTGCCCGCAGGGCCCAGGGTCTTCGCCGGCCGCCGCGCGGAGCTCGCCGCGCTGCGCGCCGCCGCGGCCCGCCGGGCCGACAGTCGCAGCCGCGTGGTGGTGCTCGCCGGGCGACCGGGCTCAGGCCGTACCACCCTTGCCGTCCGGTTCGCCGCCGAGATCGCGCCCCACTACCCCGACGGGGTCTTCTTCGCCCGCCTCTGCGCCCCCGACGGCGGCCGGGTGCCGGCCGGGCAGGTCGCCCGCCGGCTGCTGGAGCAGCTCGGCGCGGCCGGCGGCGCGGTGCTGCTGCCCGGGGGCGAGGAGGACGGCCGCGACGAGCCGGCCTGCGCGGGCCTGCGGGCGGCGCTGGCCGGGCGGCGGGTGCTGCTGGTCCTCGACGACGTACGGGACGCCGGGCAGCTGTGGCCGCTGCTCGCGGACGAACCGGGCTGCCTGGTGCTGGCGACCACGGCGGGTCCGCTGACCGGGATCGAGGACATCGACCCGGTCATCCTCGGGGGCCTTGAGCAGCAGGCCTCGGTGGGCCTGCTCGGCGACCTCGTCGGCGGGACGCGGATCAGCTGCGATCCGGTCGGCGGCGCGGACCTGGCCGAGGCGTGCGCCTCCCGGCCCGCCGCGCTGCGGCTGATGGCGGGCTGGCTGCGCAGCAGCCCCAAGGCCGCGGTCACGGACGCGGCGCGGGAGCTGGCGCTGATCACCGGCACGACGGGCGGCGGCACCGGCACCGGCATCGGCACAGGTCCGAGCGGCGGACGGTCGGCCGGGCGCGTGGAGCGCGGCGCCGAGCCGGAGGCCGAGGGGCGTACCGGCGCGAGCGCGAAGGGCCAGGCCCGCGGTGCTGGTGCCGGGGCCGGGGTCCGCACCGGGGCCCGGGCCGGGCAGCCGCCCGGCACCACCCCCGTGGCCGACGCTGCGAACGGCCCGGCCCCGGCCCCCGGCGGGACCGGGGGCCCCGGGACGACCGGCCCGGCCGGCGCGTGGGTACCGCCCGGGCCGGGCCCGGCGGAGCCCGTACCCGTACCCGACAACGACCCGCTGATCGGCGCGTTCACCCTTCTCTACGGCACGCTGTCACCCGCCCAGGCGCGGCTGCTGCGGGCCCTGACCCTCGCCCCGGCGCAGATCGCCGACGTCCGGACGGCCTCCGCGCTGGTCGGCTGCCCGGCGCCGGAGGCGCAGGCCGCGTTGCAGGCGCTGGCCGAGCGCGAGCTGCTCGGCGAGGAGCCGCCGGCCGCCGACGGCACGCCGCGCTACCGGGTGCCCGGGCGGCTCTACCCGCGCCTGGTCAAGCTGCGGGAGAGCACCGACCGGCCCGCCGAGGTCGAGCTCGCCCGGGCGCGGCTGCTGGAGCGCCTGGTCCGGCTGGTGGATTCGGCCCGGGCGCTGCTGGACCCGGCGGGCGGCCCGGGGCCCGAGCCGCTGCCGGGGCCGCTGCGGCTGCGCAGCGCCGACCAGGCCCGCCGATGGCTGCTGGGCGAGCGGGATCTGCTGCTGGGCGCGGTGGCCGACGCGATCGGCCACGGTGACCTGGACGGCTCAGCCGGCCGGCTGGTCACCGCGCTGCTGCGGGCCCTGCCACTGACCGGCGCCGCCGCCCCCGCCGACCTCTACCAGCTGCACGAGCTGGTGCTGCGGGTGGCCGAGCGCAACGCCGCGCCCCGGCGGGCGGCGGCCGCGCTGCTCAACCTCGGGGACCTCCAGGCGGCGGCCGGGCGCTGGGAGCGGGCCGCGAAGCGGTACCGGGCCGCGCTGGACCACGCCCGTGAGGCCGGGGACGAACCCGCCTGCGCGCGGGCGCTGGAGGGGCTGGCCGGGTGCCACCGGGCGCTCGGTGACGCGGTGCGCGCCGCCGATGCCTACGGCCGGGCGCTCGGCCTGCGCCAGAGCATGGCGGACCAGTCGGCCGAGGCCCGGCTGCTGGCCCGGATCGCCGAGGCACACACCGCCCAGCGCCGGTTCGAGGAGGCCGAGCGGGAGTACCGGGCGTCGCTGGCGGTGCTGCGCCGGCTGGGCGACGAGCGCGGGTACGCGGTGGTGGCCGAGGACCTGCGGCACCTGCGGGAACAGGTCGACGGCGGGTGGTAGACACCCTCTTCGGAGTAATGTCGTAGATGCCCATTTGGAGCGGCTTTGGCGGGGTGATCGAGGTGGAAGCCTACGAACCTGCCAATGCGTCCGGCGGATTTGTTCGCTTTGGAAGGCTGACAGGCCGCCTGGGCTTCATTACACTCAAAGCTAGTCGCGCAGCGAACTGTGCCCCGGCTCCCCCCGGAGGCTTCCCCCCGTGCGCGCCGCCCGCCGGTCTTCTCCGGTAGGGACCCCCATGGCAAGAGGACGTGTTTAGCCGTGAAGGTCGGCATCCCCCGCGAGGTCAAGAACCACGAGTACCGCGTGGCCATCACGCCTGCCGGTGTGCATGAGCTGGTCCGCAACGGACACGAGGTCTACATCGAGGACAACGCCGGTGTCGGCTCCTCGATCCCCAACGAGGAGTACGTGGCCGCCGGCGCCACCATCCTCCCCACCGCCGACGAGGTGTGGGCCACCGCCGACCTGCTGCTGAAGGTCAAGGAGCCCATCGCGCAGGAGTACCACCGTCTGCGCAAGGGCCAGACCCTCTTCACCTACCTCCACCTGGCGGCCGACCGCGCCGGCACCGAGGCCCTGGTCGCCTCCGGCACCACCGCGATCGCGTACGAGACCGTGCAGCTCGCCAACGGCGCCCTTCCGCTGCTCGCCCCGATGTCCGAGGTCGCGGGCCGGCTGGCCCCGCAGGTCGGTTCCTACCACCTGATGCGTCCGGCCGGCGGCCGCGGCACCCTGCCCGGCGGCGTGCCCGGCACCCACCCGGCGAAGTGCGTCGTCATCGGCGGCGGCGTCTCCGGCTGGCACGCGGCGACCATCGCGATCGGCATGGGCTACGACGTCACCCTGCTCGACCGTGACATCAACAAGCTGCGCGAGGCCGACAAGGTCTTCGGCACGAAGATCAAGGCCATCGCCTCCAACTCCTTCGAGCTGGAGAAGGCCGTCCTGGACGCCGACCTGGTGATCGGCGCCGTGCTGATCCCGGGCGCCAAGGCCCCCAAGCTGGTCACCAACGAGCTGGTCTCCCGGATGAAGCCGGGCTCCGTGCTCGTCGACATCGCGATCGACCAGGGCGGCTGCTTCGAGGACTCCCGCGCCACCACGCACGCCGAGCCGACCTTCCAGGTCCACAACTCGGTCTTCTACTGCGTGGCGAACATGCCGGGTGCCGTCCCGAACACCTCCACCTACGCGCTGACCAACGCCACGCTGCCCTACATCGTGGAGCTGGCCAACCGTGGCTGGAAGGAGGCGCTGCGTCGCGACCAGGCCCTGGCCAAGGGTCTGAACGTGCACGAGGGCCAGATCACCTACGGCGCCGTCGCCGAGGCCTTCGGTCTGCAGTCCATCTCGCTGGACAGCGTGCTCGCCTGACACCGGCTCAGCCCGGCCCGCCCCAGCTCGGGGCGGGCCGCAGGCCCCCGACCCGCTCCCCTCGGGCCGGGGGCTTCGGCATGCCCGCAGTCCGCCGGACGCGCCGCCGTCAATTTCTGTGGGTCACGTCACCCGACCACAGAAACGTTGGGGTCAACTGCCCGCCCATCCCTTGACAGCGGGTGGCCCGATAGTCGACACATCATGCCCACAACCGTGGATTGTGTTGCTGCGAACGCCTTGAACGGCCTAGAGTCGCAAACCGTCGGCATGCTGCCACGCTGACGAATCGACATAGAGTCCTGGATGCCCAAGGAGGTAAGACGACTTGTGAATGAGTCGACATTTGCTCCCGGGGGTGGTCAGCCAGGACTGGCGGAGCACGCCGCCGGACAGCCGAGTGAGGAGCCCGGGGCCCGGCAGGCCACCGTGGGCTCGGTCGAGGTCGGCTCGGTCGCGGTCCGTACCTTCGAGGCCCGCCAGAGCACCGCCGTCCAGCAGGCGTCCGCCTCCCACACCGCGCTGGGGGCCGACTACGACGCGGACCTGCCGGCCCACGGCCTGGCCTACGGCGAGTTCGCCTACGGCGCCTACGACGACCCGGACGCCGAGTACGAGCCCGACCCCGAGTACGCCGCCACGCTGGCCCCGGACGCCGCGCGCCAGCGCCGCGAGCGGGTCGGCCCCACCGGCCGCCCGCTGCCGTACTTCCCGATCCCCGCGCCGCTGGCCGAGCACGGCCCCGCGCAGATCATCGCCATGTGCAACCAGAAGGGCGGCGTCGGCAAGACCACGTCGACCATCAACCTGGGCGCGGCGCTCGCCGAGTACGGCCGCCGGGTCCTGCTGGTCGACTTCGACCCGCAGGGCGCGCTCTCGGTCGGCCTCGGGGTCAACCCGATGGAGCTCGACGTCACGGTCTACAACCTGCTCATGGAGCGGGGCCTGACGGCCGATGAGGTGCTGCTGAAGACCGCGGTGCCGGGGATGGACCTGCTGCCCTCCAACATCGACCTGTCGGCCGCCGAGGTGCAGCTGGTCAGCGAGGTGGCGCGGGAGTCCGCACTGGCGCGGGCGCTGAAGCCGCTGCTGCCGGACTACGACTACGTCATCATCGACTGCCAGCCCTCGCTGGGTCTGCTGACGGTCAATGCCCTGACGGCCGCTCACAGCGTCATCGTCCCGCTGGAGTGCGAGTTCTTCGCGCTGCGCGGGGTCGCGCTGCTCACCGAGACCATCGAGAAGGTCTGCGAACGGCTCAACCCCGACCTGCGCCTGGACGGCATCCTGGCCACCATGTACGACTCCCGTACGGTGCACAGCCGCGAGGTGCTCGCCCGCGTGGTCGAGGCCTTCGGCGACCACGTCTTCCACACCGTCATCGGCCGTACCGTGCGCTTCCCGGAGACCACCGTCGCCGGGGAGCCGATCACCACGTACGCGACCAACTCGGTCGGTGCCGCCGCCTATCGCCAGCTCGCCAGGGAGGTGCTCGACCGGTGCCGCCCCGCCGAGTGAGTCTCCCGGGGGCCGACGAGCTGTTCCGGACCACGGGCGGGATGGCGCTGTCGCCCTCCCTCGCGCGTCCGGCCGAGGCGCCCCGAGCGGAGACCCCACGGGCCGTCAACGGCACCGAGGAGGCGGAGCGGGCCGCGCGCGCGGACCGCTCCGAGGCGGAGCAGCGCACCGGCGCCTCCGCCACCGTCCCCGCCCCGGCCTCCGGCCAGGGCGGCGGCCAGCCGGCCGCCCGGCACGGCGCACCGGAGGACCAGCCCGGCGCGGGTGACCCCGCCGCCAGGCGCGCCCGGCCGCGTGGCCGAGCCCCGCGGCGCCCCAGCGGCCGTGAGCGGCACGACGAGAAGATCACCGTGTACGTCTCCGCCGAGGAACTGATGGACCTTGAGCACACCCGCCTGGTGCTGCGCGGTGAGCACGGCCTGGCCGTGGACCGGGGCCGGATCGTCCGGGAGGCCATCGCGGTCGTCCTGGCGGACCTGGAGCAGCGCGGCGAGGCCAGCATCCTGGTCCGGCGGCTGCGCGGCCGCTGAGGGTCCGCCCGGGCAGGGCCCGCGCCGGGCGCACGCGGCGGCGCCCCGGGCGTGCCTGAGGGCGCACGGGGACGCTGAGGGCGCACCGCGCACGCTGAGGCGCACCGCGAACGTTGAGGGTCTGCGCGGCCGGCCGCGCCCCGGGCGGGCCGCCGAGGCCGTGCCGCCGGACTGCGGGCCCATCGAGGCCGCTCCAGGCCGCCCGACGGCGTTGCGAGCCTGCTGAGGCGGCGTGTCGCCGCCCCCGCGGGGGGTGGTGCGGCCGGTGCGGGTGAAGATGGACCGTCATGCCCAGCAGCCCCGGAACCCCAGGCGCCGCCGAGGCTGCCGGCAGGCAGCGCGGCGGCTTCCAGGTGCGGCTGGAGAACTTCGAGGGCCCCTTCGACCTGCTGCTCGGCCTGATCGCCAAGCACAAGCTGGATGTGACGGAGGTCGCGCTCTCCCGGGTCACCGACGAGTTCGTCGCCCACATCCGCGCGATGGGCCCGGACTGGGACCTGGACGCCGCCACCGAGTTCCTGGTCGTCGCCGCCACCCTGCTCGACCTCAAGGCCGCCCGGCTGCTGCCCGCGGCCGAGGTCGCGGACGAGGAGGACCTCGCCCTGCTGGAGGCCCGGGACCTGCTCTTCGCCCGGCTGCTGCAGTACCGCGCCTACAAGCGGGCGGCGGCGGTGTTCGGCGAGCGCTGGGCCGCCGAGCTGCTGCGGCACCCGCGCGCCGTCGGACTGGAGCCGCAGCACGCGCAGCTGCTGCCCGAGGTCGTCATCAGCATCGGCACGCGGGCCTTCGCCGAGCTCGCCGCCAAGGCGATGGCCCCGAGGCCCGAGCCCGTGGTCTACGTCGACCACATCCACACCCCGCCGGTGAGCGTGCGGGAGCAGGCCGCGCTGGTGGTCGAGCTGCTCGGCTCGCTCGGCGAGGCGACCTTCCAGCAGCTGGTGGCGGACGCTCCGGACAACCTGGTGGTGGTCGCCCGCTTCCTGGCGCTGCTGGAGCTGTACCGGGAGCGGGTGCTGGAGTTCGAGCAGCCGCAGGCGCTGGGCGAGCTGCTGGTGCGGTGGGTGGCCGGGGAGGACGGGCGCAGCGTCGAGGTGACGGACGAGTTCGACCAGCAGGACGGAGACCCGCGATGACCACGCCCGAGGAGCACCCCCGGCCGCCGATCCCCGGCCCGGCCTCCGAGCCGCCCTCCGAGCCGTTCTCCGGGCCGTTGTCCGGTCCGAAGCCGCGCAGGCGCCCCCTGGGCCTCCCCGGCCGGCCGCCCGAGGCCCGGTGGCCCGGGTCGGCTGCGGACCCGGTGGCGCCCCCGCGCACGCCCGTCACGGTGCTCCGGGCGCCCGAGACGCTCCCGCCGGCGCGCACCGGCGCACAGCCACCCCGCCGGGACGAGAGCCGGGACGAGCCCCGGCAGCAGGGCCCGGACGCGGCGCAGGCGCCCGTACGGCCCGAGCCCGTCGCGCTCCTGGTGCACCAGAAGTCGGCCGGTCCGACTTCCCGCTCCGGTGAGGGTGAGGTTGAGGGAGGCGGTGGCGGTGATGGTGAGGTTGAGGGTGGGGGCGGCGGGGGAGCGGCCGGCGTCACGCTGAAGGCGGGGCTGGAGGCGATCCTGATGGTCGTCGACGAACCGGCCGCCGAGGCGCAGCTGGCGGCGGTGCTGGAACGGCCCCGCGCCGAGGTGGCGGCCGCACTGCGGGAGCTGGCGGCGCAGTACACGGCACAGGGGCGCGGGTTCGACCTGCGGCTGGTGGCCGGCGGCTGGCGGTTCTACAGCCGGGAGGACTGCGCGGAGGTGGTCGAGCGGTTCGTGCTGGACGGCCAGCGGGCCCGTCTGACGCAGGCCGCACTGGAGACGCTGGCGGTCGTCGCATACCGGCAGCCGGTGTCCAGATCGCGGGTATCGGCCGTCCGTGGTGTGAACTGCGACGGTGTGATGCGTACCCTGGTACAGCGAGGACTGGTGGAAGAGACCGGGTCCGAGCCCGAAACAGGTGCGATCCTGTATCGGACGACGAGCTACTTCCTGGAACGGATGGGGCTCCGCGGCTTGGACGAGCTGCCGGAGCTCGCGCCCTTCCTGCCTGAGGTCGACGACGTGGAAGCGGAGTCCCTGGAAGGCACGATGATCGCGGAGGCGGTCGCCGCCGCTGCCGCGCACACCGCGGACGGCAGCGGAGAGACCGGTCGGGCCGTGCCTGATCGGTAGGGGGCAGTGAGGTCGGCCGAAACGACTTGCACATCCCAGACGGAATCGACGTACGGACTTTTTGATGCGTAGCAGTGGCAACGGCAGGAACAGCAGCGGCGGCGGCAGCGGTCGTGGCGGACAGGGCGGGGGCCGGGGCGGCAGCTCCTTCGGGGGTGGCGGCGGTTCCTACGGCGGCGGCCGGGGCGGCCAGCAGGGCGGTGGCCAGGGCGGCCGCGGGGGCTCGTCCTCGCGCGGCGGCTCGGGCTCGTCCGGTGGCGGCTCGTACAGTGGCGGCCGTGGCGGCCAGGGCGGTGGTGGCTCGTACAGCGGCGGCCGTGGTGGCCAGGGCGGCGGCGGTTCGTACAGTGGCGGCCGTGGTGGCCAGGGCGGCGGGGGCTCGTACAGCGGCGGCCGTGGTGGCCAGGGCGGCGGGGGCTCGTACGACCGCCGGGACGACCGCAGGAGCGACCGGCGCGACGACCGCCCGCAGTACCCGGACCGTCCGCTGCGCCCCGAGGAGCGCCGCTACGACCGCCCCGAGTTCGGCGGCGGCCCCAACGCCACCCCGAGCCGTGGCGGCTACGCCGCTCGCCGCCCGTCGCCGGCCCCGCGCCCGCGCCGTGAGGGCCAGGGCGCCCCGGGTGACCCGCGCCGCCAGCCGCAGCGTTCGCGCGAGCTCCAGGCCAAGATCGAGGACGCCGTCCTCGCCCGGCACGACAAGCCGGCCGTCAAGCTCCCCAAGACCTTCGGCGAGCCCGAGGGCGAGCGCCTGCAGAAGGTGCTGGCGCGCGCCGGCATCGGCAGCCGCCGGGCCTGCGAGGAGCTGATCGAGCAGGGCCGGGTCGAGGTCAACGGCCAGCGCGTCACCGAGCAGGGCAAGCGGGTGGACCCGGAGAACGACGAGATCAAGGTGGACGGCCTGACCGTCGCCACCCAGTCGTACCTGTTCTTCGCGCTGAACAAGCCGGCCGGCGTCGTCTCCACCATGGAGGACCCCGACGGCCGCCAGTGCCTGGGCGACTACGTGACCAACCGGGAGACCCGGCTGTTCCACGTCGGCCGCCTGGACACCGAGACCGAGGGCATCATCCTGCTCACCAACCACGGTGAGCTGGCCCACCGGCTGACCCACCCGCGCTACGGCGTGACCAAGACCTACCTGGCCGCCATCCAGGGCCCGATCCCGCGTGACCTGGGCAAGCAGCTGGCCAAGGGCATCGAGCTGGAGGACGGCTTCGCCCGTGCCGACAGCTTCAAGGTGGTCTCGAACGTCGGCAAGAACTACCTGGTCGAGGTGACCCTGCACGAGGGCCGCAAGCACATCGTGCGCCGGATGCTCTCCGAGGCGGGCTTCCCGGTGGAGAAGCTGGTCCGGACCCACTTCGGGCCGATCGCCCTGGGCGACCAGAAGTCGGGCTGGCTGCGCCGCCTGACCAACCCGGAGGTCGGCCAGCTCATGCGCGAGGTCGGTCTGTAATACCAGCTGATGAGGGCCTCCCCGCCGAACGGCGGGGAGGCCCTCACGTCTGTCGGGTGGAGTGCTGTGAGCCTGACCGCACCGCCTTGTCAGCGCGCTGATCCGTGGCAGAGGATTGCCACCGGAGAACGTCTCGCGAGTTGGCGGGACTGCGCCAGAACGAGAAGGCGCATGGTGAAGGGGGTAGCAGAGTCGTGTCCGAAGCACTCAGCGCGCTGGGACTGGCCGAGCCGGACGGGCGGGTCTACGCGGCGCTGGTGGCCAGCCCGCAGTCGACCGCCGAGGACCTGGCGGGCGCGTGTGGGCTGACGCTCCAGCAGAGCGGCAGGGCCCTGGACCGATTGGCCCAGCACGGCATGGCCACCCGGGCACCGGTGGACCGCCAGCGCTTCCTGCCGGTCGCCCCCGACGTCGCCATCGGCACCCTGATCGGCCACCGCGAGTCCGAGCTGCGCCACGCCCGCGCCGAGATGCACCGGCTGATGGACGCGTTCCGCGAGGCCTCCCGCTACACCGACCCCGCCCACTCGGTGGAGGTGCTGACCGGCGGTGAGGCGATCGCCCAGCGGCTGGAGCACATCACCGAGACCAGCCAGTACCAGGTCCGCGGCTTCGACTGCCCGCCCTACATCCAGGACCCGGTGTCGGACATCCCGGTCCAGCGCCGGCGGATGAAGGAGGGGCTGCACTTCCGGACGATCTACGACCGGGAGGCGGTGGCCTGGCCCGGCCGGCTGGAGAAGGACATCCTGCCCGGCGTGGAGGACGGCGAGGAGGCCCGGGTGCGGCCCGTCCTCCCGATGAAGATGATCATGTCGGACGACCGGATGGCGATCGTCCCGATCAGCGTCGGTGACAGCGTCCTGGACGCCGCCTACGTGATCCACCCCTCCGCCCTGCTCCAGGCGCTGGACACGCTCTTCGAGGCGGAGTGGGAGCGCGCCGTCCAGCTTCAGGCGGCGATCGGCAGCGGGGACGGCTCGCTGGAGCCCGAAGCCGACCATCGCAAGTTGCTCGGGCTGCTCGCAGCCGGCCTCACCGACGAGTCGATCGCCCGCTCGCTCGGCTGGAGCGCCCGGACCACCCAGCGCCGGCTGCAGAGCCTGATGCGCGAGCTCGGCGCCACCACCCGCTTCCAGGCGGGCATGGCGGCCCGGGAGCGGGGCTGGCTCTAGCCGGCCGGCCGCGCGCGCCCTCGGTTCCCCGGGTGCCTCGGCTGCCTCGGCTCCGTCAGTCGCCGCGGCTGCCTCAGCTCCACGGCGACAGGGCCGCCCAGCGGCCGTCCGGGCCGCGCTCGACCTTCTCCAGGCCGACCACCGCGGTGCGGTTCAGCCGCCCGTAGATGTGGGGGAACAGCACCCCCGGCGTGGCACCGGGCGGCGGGGCGCCGTGCGGTGCCTCCCACTTGACCATCGGCTCCACCAGTGCCTCCTCGATCAGCAGCGCCATCAGCGGTTCGCGGGCGGTGGCGTAGTAGGCGTTGGCGACCGCCAGCAACGTCTGCTCGTCGGCCGAGCAGTGGATGAACCCGTCGGTCAGCAGCGAGGCGGTGGCGTACGGCCGCCCCGGGTCGGCGAGCCAGTCGTCCAGGGGAGTGAGGTGCAGGATCATGCTCCTTTTGTACCTGACCGGCTGTCACGGCGCGGTGCCGCGGCGCTGGGGTCGCAGGCGGGTCGGCGGGCGACGGTTCAGTGCCCGGGCTGCACGGCGGGGGTCGGCCCGTAGCGGTATCGCCCCGGGGGGCGATACCGGGCGCGGCACCCGCGCCTGGGCGCGGCACCCTCGCTCAGCGGCGGGGGTTCACAGTCCCGCCACCTTCGCCGAGGCCGAGACCTCGTACACCAGCGTGAGCGTCCGCCGGGCACCCGGGGCGAGCGCGAGGTCCCACCGGACGATGCCCTCGGCGTCGACGGCGTCCGGGGCGGGCGAGCACTCCTCCTTGCGCAGCCGCACCTCCACCGCCGACACCTCGGAGACCGGGACGCGCTCGCGCACCACGACCACCTGCTCGTCCCGCTCCTCCGGCCCGGAGAAGCGCGAGACGTACAGCCGGACGGTACGCGTGGTGACGGTGCGCTGGGTGAGGCCGGTGGTGGCGGTGTGCTCCCCGGTCTCGCGGACCACCCGGTAGCCGTCCGAGCTGCCGAACGCCAGCTCGGCGTCGGCACCGGCGGCGGTGAAGCGCAGTTCG
This sequence comes from Kitasatospora sp. NPDC050543, assembly GCF_044457565.1. NCBI lineage: Bacteria > Bacillati > Actinomycetota > Actinomycetes > Kitasatosporales > Streptomycetaceae > Kitasatospora > Kitasatospora sp. NPDC050543. Next base: position 32,552 of record NZ_JBITGZ010000022.1, read on the forward strand.
CCGCGCCCGGTGAAGCCACTGCCGCGCACCAGCTCCACCGGCCCCGCCAGCAGCGCGTGCCCGGCGCCGTTGCGGAACCGCACCACCTGGGTGACCAGCGGCGACAGCTCGGGCGCGCAGGCGTACTCGCTGCTCGCCGAGGTGCTGAAGGCGCCCAGCGGCACCCGGTGGGCCCGGCCGTCGGAGGGGATCGTCGCCGGGGCGGGCGCGGGCAGCACCCGCACCTCACCGCCGTCGTCCACGCCCGGGACGGCGGCCGAGGGCCCGAGCGTGCTGACCGCCTCCTCGCGCAGCTCGACCTCGACCGTGCGGCGCTCCTCGGCGCTGCGCTCGCGCAGCGAGAGCCGGTCCTCGGTGAGCGAGGGCGGCTCGGTGGCGAGCGCGGAGCGGGCGGTGGAGAGCGTCAGCCGTACGCCCTGCCAGTCCTCGCCGGTGCGCTGCCAGACCACCGCCTCCGATTCCAGTCGCAGCGCGCCGTCCGCCAGCGTCGCGCGGTAGGAGGGCCGCCACAGCGCGCACGGGACGAGATGGCTGACGGTCAGCCGGGCCGGCCCCGCCGTCGCCGCCTCGACGGTGACCTCCAGGTGGGCGGTCAGCTCGGCCGGCTCCTCCTCGGCCAGTGCCAGGGCGGCGTCGGCCTGCTCGCGCTCGGCCCCCAGCGTGCGCAGCCGGGAGTGCACCACGCGCAGCTCCTCGCCGTAGCGCTCGCGTTCGGTGTCCACCCGGTCCAGTTCGCGAGCCCAGCGGGCCCGTTCGATCTCGCCCCGGCCGGCGCCCTCGCCGATCTCCCGCAGCAGGTCGGCCGCCAGCTGGGCGAGCAGCGCCAGCCGGGCATCGAGCCGGCCGCGCTCGCGGCCGAGCTCCTCCAGCAGCTCGTCCAGTTCGTGTACTCGCCGGCGCAGCTCGGAGTCCTCCGGGCCGGGTGGCAGCGGCGCGCGCGGGGTCCAGGCGCGCACCACCCGGGCATCCAGGACGCGCACGCCTGGGCGGTCGCACTCGGCGCGCAGGGTCCGGTCGACGGCCAGCGCGGTGAGCGGGCCCAGTCGCAGCCGCTGCACACCGGCGGCGAGTTCGACCCGGGCGGTGCGCTCCAGCTGGCTGCGGTCCTCCAGGCAGGTGACCGCCGTGACCGGGAGCGGAATGGTGCTGGGCATGGGTCAGTTCCTCCGGTTTCCGCCGACGATGGCCTTGCCGGCCGGGATGCGGATCTCGTAGCCGCCGTCGAGCTCGGCCCGGCCGCCGGCCGGCAGCTCGACCCGCCACAGGCGGGTGCCGGGCGGGCAGTCCGGTGTGGGCTCCCCGGGCGCCAGCCAGCCGCCGGTACGCTCCTCGATCCTGATCTCGGCCTCGGAGGCGACCGGGACACGCTCGCGGACCTCCACGGTGACCGGGTGGCCGAGCCGGTTGGCGAGCTCCACGTGCACCCGGTGGTCGAGCACGGTGGTGTTGTTGAGCATCCCCGCGGTGGACTCGCGCAGCTCGGTGCGGCGGGCCACCTCGATGCTCTCGGTCACACCGAGGCCCAGGCGGCGGGTGCCGCCGGGGGCGAGCGTGGCCAGCGCGGCGGTGAGCAGGAAGTCCCCGTCCACCGTCACCTCCACCGGGCCGGCCAGCAGCGCCCGGGTGGTGTCGTTGGCGAGCACCAGGGTGCCGTACACCCGCTCCTCGACGGACGGGACGCAGACGTACTCCGGCCGCAGGCTCACCGGGATCTCGCCGACCGTGACGGTGTGCCAGGTGCCGTCGGAGGGGATGTCGGCGGGCGCCGCGGCGTCGAAGCGGTGGTCGAAGGAGCCGGCCGAGCGGCGCGGCGGGACGGCGTGCGCGGGCAGCGGCAGCGCGGCGACCACCTGGCCGGCCAGGGCGGCCGCACCGGACGGGCCGTACGGGTCGGAGGGGCCGGAGGAGCCGTACGGGCTCCCGGGGGCGGCCGGGTGCAGCCGGCCCCGGCGGGCGGCGGACTCACCCGGGCCGGCCAGGGTCAGCGCGGGGTAGTCGAGCAGCGCCGCGTCGGGCACCGGCGGGCCGGCGGGCGGCGCGGGCCTGGCACCCTCCGGCGCGCCCCCGAAGCCGGCGCCCCGAGGGGCGGCCATCCGGGCTGCGGCCATCGGCGCGGCGGCCGCCTGCGGGGCGGGCGCGCCCCCCGGCGCGGGCGGCGGAGCGCCGTACCCCGCGAACGAGCGCAGTCCGCCGGGCGGCGCGGGCATCGGGGGCCGGGGGACGGAGGGCGGCGCGGGGGGCGAGGCCAGCATCCAGTCCTCGCTCGCTCCGCCACCGTCGGGCAGGGCGCCGCCGGCGCGTCCGCCCGCCCCGGCGAGCGGACGGAGTGCGCGCTCCGGGCGCGGGCCGGCGGCCTCGTAGCCCGTGAAGAGGTCGGCCAGGCCGCTCGGCGGCTCCCGCCAGCCCGAGGGCGGCGGGGCCGGCTGGCTGCGGCCGATCCGCAGCGAACGCAGGCGGGGCAGATCGGTGCGGCGCTCCAGGTCGGCGCTGGAGAGCGCGAGCCGCACGCCCGTCCAGTCCTCGCCGGTCTGCTGCGCCACCGAGGCCCGCAGGACGAGGCTGCCGGTGTCGGACCCCTGGCGGTAGGCGAGCCGGTACCCGGGTACCCAGCGCGCGCCGGGGACGCCGTACTCCAGCTCGATCTCCAGGCGGGCGCCGGGGTGCGGTGCGGGTTGCGACGCGGGTGGTGCGTCCTGGGGCGATTCCGGCCCGGCGGCCGGTCCGACGAGGGTCAGCAGGACGGTCGCGGTGGTCTCCACCGGCTCCGCCGACCCGGCGGTGGACGCGCGTTCGAGCTGCTCGGTGAGCACCTCGGTCTCGTGCTCGGCTAGCCGCAGCTGCCTGGCAAGCTCCCCGGCCCGGCTCTGCAACCCGGCGAGGCGCTCGTCGACGAAGTCCGCGAGCTCCAGCCAGGCATCCGCCGGCGTCCGACGGTGCGGCTCCTCGCGCCTGCGCGGCGGGGGGACGGCCCGCAGAGCGGCCGTCTCCTCGATCCGGGCCGCCGCCCGCCGGTGGCGCTCGCGCAGGGCGCTCTCCCGCTCCCGCGCCTCGTCCACGCGCCGGCGCAGCTCGGGCAGCTCGTCGGCGGTGCGCAGCTCGGCCACGGGCTCCAGCCGGGCCTCGGTGACGCTCCAGCCGGTGGCCCCGCCGACCACTCTGGCGCGCAGCGATCTGCCGTCCAGCACCCGCGGCAGCCCGGTCAGCCGTACCCGGCCGTCCGGTGGGACGGGCCCGTCGGCCCGTCGTCGGCACACCGCCCCCGCGGCGTACACCACCACGGAGTCGAGTGCCGACCCCCAGCTCTGGACCGTGCCGCTCTGGACCGCCTCAGCCGTCACCCCGATAGCCCCTTCGTCCGTGCCGGTGCCCGGCGCCTGTCCGGGCGCCCAGTCTGCCGCCCGCCGGGCGTGCTGTCCCCGGATTTCCGCCGCTCCGGGCGTGTGCCGTCTGGGACGGCCGCCGCACTCGCTCCGGTTCCGGGCCCGGCGCGGCCCGTGCGGTCCCGTACGGGCCGGGTGCGCCCCCGGCCCGACCGGTGTCCGTACGGGCCGGGTACGTCCCCGGGGCCGCCCCCGCCGGACCTCGCCGGGGGCGGCCCCGGGCCGCGGGCGGGCGCGGCGGTACGAGAGGATGGGTGGGCAACCGCACCAGGCCAGCCCGTCAGGAGACGTACCAGCCATGCGCACAGTCGCCGTCGTCGGCACCGGACTGATCGGGACCTCCGCCGCACTCGCCCTCACCTCCCGGGGGCTGACCGTGCACCTGGAGGACGCCGACCCGGACGCCGCCCGCACGGCCGCCTCACTCGGCGCCGGCATCACGGACGCCCCCGACGGTCAGGTCGACCTGGCGATCATCGCGGTGCCGCCCGCGCTCGTCGGCAAGGTGGTCGCCGACTGCCAGCGGCGCGGCCTGGCCCGCTGGTACACCGACGTGGCCAGTGTGAAGGCCGGACCCCGGGCCGACGTGACGGCGCTCGGCTGCGACACCGTCCACTACATCGGCAGCCACCCGATGGCCGGGCGGGAGCGCTCCGGCCCGCTGGCCGCCCGCGCCGACCTCTTCGAGGGCCGCCCCTGGGTGCTCACCCCCACCCCGGACACCGACACCGAGACGCTCAACGCCGCGCTCGAACTGGTCGCCCTGTGCGGCGCGATGCCGATCGTGATGGACGCCGCCGCACACGACCGGGCCGTCGCACTCGTCTCGCACGCCCCGCAGCTGCTGTCCTCGCTGGTCGCCGCCCGTCTGGAGCACGCCGACGAGACCGCCGTCCGGCTCTCCGGCCAGGGCGTGCGGGACGTCACCCGGATCGCCGCCTCCAGCCCCGCGATGTGGGTGGACATCCTCTCCGCCAACGCGGGCGTGGTCGCCGACATCCTGGCCGAGCTGGCCGCCGACCTGGACGACACCGTCACCGCGCTGCGCGCCCTCCAGGCCACGGAGGAGGGCGAGCGCCGGGCCGGCGCCGCCGGGATCGAGGCCGTCATCCGCCGCGGCAACAGCGGCCAGGCCAGGATCCCCGGCAAGCACGGCGCCCCGCCCACCCGCTACGAGACGGTCTCGGTGGTCCTGGGCGACCAGCCCGGCGAGCTCGGCCGCCTCTTCGGCGAGGTCGGCGCCGCCGGCGTCAACATCGAGGACGTCGCCATCGAGCACTCCAGCGGCCAGCAGGTCGGCTTCGTCCAGCTCTCGGTGGCCCCGACGGCCGTCAAGCCCCTGACCGCCGCCCTGCGCGCCCACGGCTGGAGCGTCCGGGACTGACGCGGCTGCCCGCACCGCCCTCACCGGCCTCACCGCCGGCGCGGCGCGGCGCGCGGGTTCGGGCTCGGGTCCGGGCGCAGACCTCGCGGCCGAGCCGGTTCGGGGCCGGATCCGGGGGCCGGAAACGGGCGGGCCGGGGGACTGCGCGGGTCGTCTAACCTTGAGGGAGACATTCCCCGCTTCGAGATCCCCAGGTTTAGAGAGAGGTTCGCCCCGTGGACACTGCCGACCGAGCGCACGCCCCGGTCGTCGTCGCCATCGACGGACCCTCCGGTTCCGGCAAGTCGACCGTCTCGCGGTCGGTCGCCGCCCGGCTCGGGCTGAGCTTCCTGGACACGGGCGCGATGTACCGCGCGATGACCTGGTGGATGCTCGCCAACGACGTGGACGTGAACGACGCCGAGGCCGTGGCCGTCGCCTGCACCAAGCCGGTGATCGTCTCCGGCACCGACGCCGCCGGGCCGACGATCACCGTCGACGGCCAGGACGTCTCCGGCCCGATCCGCGGCCCCGAGGTGACCGCCCAGGTCAGCGCCGTCGCCGCGGTGCCGCAGGTGCGGACGCGGCTGGTGGAGCTCCAGCGCGGCTGCGCCGAGGTCGCCGAGCGCGGCATCGTCGCCGAGGGACGGGACATGGGCAGCGTGGTGTTCCCGGACGCCACCGTCAAGATCTTCCTCACCGCCTCCGAGGCGGCCCGCGCCCAGCGCCGGGCCGCCGAGCTGCGGGCCAAGGGCGTGGACGAGGCCACCATCACCGCGATGGCCGCCGACCTCGCCCGCCGGGACGCCGCCGACTCCTCCCGGGAGACGGCACCGCTGACCCAGGCGGCCGACGCCGTCCTGGTGGACACCAGCGAGCTGACCCTCGACCAGGTGATAGACACGATCACCGGCCTGGTCGAGGCGCGCGCGGGCCTGTCCGCGGTCTGAGCAAGGCGGCGGCCCTCGGCGGGGAGGAACACCCGCCGCAGGCGGCGCCGGGTTGCTCGCACCGCCACCGCAGCCGGCACCACCTCGTGGACCGGGCACCCCGCCCAGGCACCACACCGAGATTTCGCGCTGCCCACAACGAGGGCAGGTACGCACGGCACGTCCCTGGGAAGGGCCTGTGCCGGGAAATGGACAGACGAACATGACCGAAGAGATCACCGCCGGCCCCGGCGAGCTGGACGCCGCCGACTACGCCGAGTTCATGGCTCTCGCCGCCGAGGAGGGCTTCGACGGCGATGACATGCTCGGTGACGGCAGCCACGGCCCGCTGCCGGTGCTGGCCGTCGTCGGCCGCCCCAACGTCGGCAAGTCGACCCTGGTGAACCGCATCATCGGCCGCCGTGAGGCGGTCGTCGAGGACAAGCCCGGCGTCACCCGTGACCGCGTCTCCTACGAGGCGACCTGGAACGGCCGCCGGTTCAAGCTGGTCGACACCGGCGGTTGGGAGCTCGACGTCCTCGGCATCGACGCCATGGTTGCCGCGCAGGCCGAGCTCGGCATCGAGAGCGCCGACGCGGTGCTCTTCGTCGTGGACGCCACCGTCGGCGCGACCGACACCGACGAGGCGCTGATCAAGCTCATCCGCCGCGCCGGCAAGCCCACCGTGCTCTGCGCCAACAAGGTCGACGGCCAGTCCACCGAGGCCGAGGCCGCCTACCTGTGGTCGCTCGGCCTCGGCGAGCCGTACCCCGTCTCGGCCCTGCACGGCCGCGGCTCCGGCGACCTGCTGGACGCCGTGATGGCCGCGCTGCCCGAGGCCCCGCCGCAGACCTTCGGCGTTGCGCCGGGCGGCCCGCGCCGGGTCGCCCTGATCGGCCGTCCCAACGTCGGCAAGTCCAGCCTGCTGAACAGGGTCGCCGGCGAGGAGCGGGTGGTCGTCAACGAGCTGGCCGGCACCACCCGTGACCCGGTCGACGAGCTGATCGAACTCGGCGGCAAGACCTGGAAGTTCGTCGACACCGCCGGTATCCGCCGCCGCGTGCACCTCACCGCGGGCGCCGACTTCTACGCCTCGCTGCGGACGTCGGCGGCGCTGGAGAAGGCCGAGGTCGCGGTCGTCCTGATCGACGCCAGCGAGACCCTCGCCGAGCAGGACACCCGGATCATCTCGATGGCCGTCGAGGCCGGGCGCGCCGTCGTGGTGGCGTACAACAAGTGGGACCAGCTGGACGAGGAGCGCCGCTACTACCTGGAGCGCGAGATCGAGAAGGATCTCGTCCAGGTGCAGTGGGCGCCCCGTGTCAACGTCTCCGCGCTGACCGGCCGCCACATGGAGAAGCTCGTCCCGGCGATCGAGACCGCGCTGGCCGGCTGGGAGACCCGCGTCCCGACCGCCCGCCTGAACGCCTTCCTCGGTGAGCTCGTCGCCGCGCACCCGCACCCGATCCGCGGTGGCAAGCAGCCGCGGATCCTGTTCGGTACGCAGGCCGGCATCCGCCCGCCGCGCTTCATCCTCTTCGCGTCCGGCTTCCTGGAGGCGGGCTACCGCCGCTTCGTCGAGCGCCGCCTGCGGGAGGAGTTCGGCTTCGTCGGGACGCCGATCTCGATCTCCGTGCGGGTGCGCGAGAAGCGCCGCCGCAAGTGATCCGCCGCCGAGTTGCCCGGTTGCTGAGTTGCTGAGTTGCTGAGTTGCTGAGCTGATCGGCTGCTGAGCTGATCGGCTGAACCAGGAAGGCCCTGGTACCCCCGCGGGGGTACCAGGGCCTTCCTGTGTCCGGCTGCCCGACCGTTCGCCGGCTGGTTGCCCGGGCGGTCGCCCGGCCGGCCCGGTGCGCTCTCAGGAGTCGCTACGGCCGGGCGGGAGGGACAGCAGGCTGCGGTGCCGTCCACCGGTGGTCGCCTCGGCGGGCTGCACCGAGCCGAGGTAGCCGGCCGCGACCCAGCCCTGACCGTTGGCGAACTGGCCGCTGGTGTGCGTGAGGTGTTGCCCGGTCTGCTGCCCGTTGTTCTGCCCGCTGCCCTGTCCACCACCGGACCCGCCGCCGGACCCGCCCTGCTGGCCGTGCTGGCCGGGCGTGAACTGCGGGGTGCCGAGCGCCTGCCCCGCGTAGGTGTGGAAAGCCTGTGACTGCGGCGGCTGCGGACGGGCGTCGGCCCGCTCAGAGTGCGTGTCGCGGACGGCGAAGCCGGTGAACCGCAGGTCCTCCTCACCCGAACGGTCACCGGGCAGGGCCCGGAACAGCCGCCGGTACTCGGAGTACAGCTCGTCGTAGATCGGCGTCGTGGAGTTCGGGTGTTCCGCGTCGTACGACGGGCGCATTCCCGGGATCGAGCGGGAGCTGGTGGGCTGACGGTGGGCTGCGGCGACGTCGTAGCTGTACACGTATCAGCCAACGAGCGAGACCGCCGGGAGATGCGGGGTCGGGGCACCCCGCTGGAGCCCCCTGCCCGGGCGGTCCGGGGACGGGCGCTCCGGGGGCGAGAGCGGGCGGCCGGGCGGCTCGCCCCGCGCTCCGCCGGGTGCCGGGCCACCCGCCCCCCGGAGCCCCGTTGGGACGGCGTCGCGCTGTAGGTCGGCTCAGGTCCCCGCGAGCGGCAGCGACGCGGCCACCACCTGCCCCTGCTTGGCCGCCTTCTCCAGGGCCTGCCGCAGCAGGTCCTCGCGCGGCTGGCGGCCCACCGTGCCTGCCGGCACCGCGTACATGCTGACCTGAGACTGCTGGCCCGCCGCGATCCGCCAGGCCTCGGTGACCTGGAGCGGCTGGTGCGCCTGCCACCAGCCGGTGCTGCCGCCGGCCGCTGCCGGCTGCAGGATCGCGTGCAGCTTGCCCATGGCGACCAGCACCGACCAGCCGCTCAGCACGGGCGGCGCGACGTCGATGTCGGCGGTCGGGTGGAAGCCTGCGTCCTCGAGCAGCCCGAGGAACTCGTCCGAACCCGAGGTGTTGCCCGGCCGGCCGACCGGCCCGGTCGGTTCGACCACCAGCGCGGCGTGCCCGGTGGCGCCGTGCAGCACCAGGCCGCAGGTGATGCCGAGAATGGCGGCCTGGCCGGCGGCGGGCGGGGCGGCCTGCGCGGCCGGAGCGGCGGCCGGGATGCCGGTGACACCTGAGAGGCCCGAGGCACCAGGGACACCAGGAGCACCAGGGGCACCCGACGCACCTGAGAAGCCTGAGGCGCCGCCCTGGGCGGGAACGGTGACGGCGGGCGCGGGGGCCGGCGTCGCCGGGCTGCCCGTCTGGGCCGTCTGGGACTCGCTGATGCTGCGTACGGCGCCCAGCAGCTGCTCCTCCGAAACCGACACCACCTGGGAGGGGATGCAGCGGGAGTGCGCGAAGGCCAGCACCGCCGTCTCGTCCCCGACGAACAGGACGGTGCTGGTGGGCTCCTGCTGCGAGTACCCCGGCGTCCGGCAGGACGTGCACTCGTAGCTGTCGGGCGCGTGGTCGCCACGGAGCAGGCGGTCGGCCTCGTCGTCGCCGATCTCTGACCTGACCTCGTCGCTGACATCGAGCATGCGGGGCACGAAGACTCCTCGTTTGTTCGGGGGTGGCACGGGCGTCCCGGCCGCCAATTCCAACGGACCCCTGTGTCAGGGGTCACGGGTGGGTTCGGGGGTTGGCGGGTTTTGCCGCTGATCTGAGTGCCGAGGGTGGTCGTCCGATCACAATCTGTCGATGTGGGACGAATTCGGAGCGTGGACGAACTGTGAGGTAGGCCATGTCGGGGCGCTATTTGATCAAGGAAATGATGCGCATAACGGACAATTTGGGTTCATCTCCAAGGTCATTACCCCGGGTAACAGCAGGCTGAGCTGGGACGACACCAACCTGTTTGGCTCCCGGGCGGCGCACTCGTAGCTTCGTTCTCGGTGCAACGAGCACCACCCGGGTTCACCCCCGACGCACGGCCCGCCGGCTCACCCCGGCAAGGTCCCCTCCGCGCCGCTCCTGGCGAGGAGGGATGGTGCCCACCGGCTCGACCAGCTCGAACAGGTCGCCGGTGAGTGGAGGTGGCCAGGGCGGCATGGCACGTCCGACACGTGCACGGCCGCCCAGCGGACGAGGCAGGCGATTTCGGACCCCCGAGGGTCTGGTTCCGCATGCCCGCCCGGGGCTGTCGAGAGGAACCTCATGACCTTCCGTAACGAGACCGCCGCTGTCACCACCTCCGCCAAGCGCAACCGCGTTCGGATGGCCGTCATGGCCGGCGCTGTCGCCGCCCTGCCGGTGGCCGGCCTCGTCACGGCCACCTCGGCCTCCGCCGCCCCAGTCGCGACCTGGGACAAGGTCGCCCAGTGCGAGAGCGGCGGCAACTGGGCCATCAACACCGGTAACGGCTTCTACGGCGGCCTGCAGTTCACCTCCAGCACCTGGGCCGCCTTCGGTGGCACCGCGTACGCCTCGCAGGCCAATCTGGCCACCAAGGCGCAGCAGATCTCCATCGCCGAGAAGGTCCTCGCCTCGCAGGGCCCCGGCGCCTGGCCGGTCTGCTCCGTCAAGGCCGGTCTGACCGCCGGTGGCGCCGCCGCCCAGGTCGACACCGCCGCCCCGGCCGCCAAGCCCGCCGCCCCGGCTGCCCCCGCCGCCAAGGCCCCGGCCGCCGCCCCGGCCCCGAAGGGCGCCGCCAAGCCGGCCGCCACCTCCTCGGACAGCGTCGCCGCCCCGGCCCCGAAGGCCGCCGCGCCGGCGAAGCCCGCCAAGGCCGAGAAGCCCGCCAAGCCGGCCAAGCCCGCCGCGAAGAGCGACGCCGGCAACTACACCGTCAAGGCCGGTGACACCCTGAGCAGCATCGCCGCTGCCAACGGCACCGACTGGAAGTCGCTGTACAACGACAACGCCAAGGTCGTCGGCGGCAACCCGAACCTGATCTTCCCGGGTCAGACCCTGGCTGTCTGATCGTCAGCCGGCTGACCGTCGGCCGCCGTTCGGCTGCTCGCACGTCAGCTGTCTGTCCGTCATCTGTTCGACCGCCGGCACGTTCTCGATCGTGCCCGTACGGTCGTCGGCTTCCGACGGTGGCCGGCCGGTAGCCCGGTTCGGTTCCGGCCCGGCCCGTGCGACGGCTTGGTCGGGCTCGGCTCGGCTCGGCTCATGCCGCGCACGCCCACCCGGCGCGCATTCGGACGGCCGCCCTCTCGCTCACCGCGAGAGGGCGGCCGTCCGCGTTGCCGACGCAGGGGTGCTTCGGTCAATGTTCCGGTTGCCCCATGCACCACCTCAGTAACCTCCGCCACACCAGTCCGGCCCGCCCGCCCCGCCCGCCTCGCCCGCTTGTGCCCGATACCTCGGCATGCTCCCGGGCGACGACACCGGAGGCGGCGACCCCGGCACGGGTGGGGGAGAGGGCGGGCAGGGCCCGCGGGAACAGGAGTGCGGCCCGCAGCCCGCCGGGCGGCACGGCAGGATGGTCCTGTGGCGGACGAAGAGCTCTTCCCCCGTACCCGGTCCGAACCGGCGCCCGGCGTGGTGCACGTGCCCGACTGGCTCGACCGGGCCGAGCAGCGGCGGCTGGTCGCCGCCTGCCGGGAGTGGGCCAGGCCACCGGCCGGCATGCACACCGTCCGGATGCCGACCGGCGGCGTGATGTCCGTCCACATGGTCAGCCTCGGCTGGCACTGGTACCCCTACGGCTACTCCCGCACCGCCGCCGACGGTACCCCCGTCAAGCCCTTCCCGCCCCTCCTGGGCGAGCTGGCAGAACGGGCGCTGGCGCGGGCGTACGGCGACGCGGTCGCCGACGTCACCGGCGCCGCCGCGTACGATCCGGACGTCGCCGTGGTCAACCACTACCCGTACGGCGCGAAGATGGGCCTGCACCAGGACCGCGACGAACGGGCGAACGCCCCCGTGGTCTCCCTCTCGCTCGGCGACAGCTGCGTCTTCAGGCTCGGCAACACCGAGACCCGTACCCGCCCCTGGGCCGACCTGGAACTGCGCAGCGGCGATCTGCTGGTCTTCGGAGGCCCCGCCCGCTACGCGTACCACGGGGTCGTCCGCACCCTGGCGGGCACCGCTGATCCGGAGCTGGGTTTGGTCGGCCGCCTCAATATCACGGTCCGGCAGTCCGGCCTGCCGGGCTGATCCGGCTGATCCGGCTGGTTCCCGCTGCTTCCGGTGATCGCGCTGTCCCGGCGATCCACGTGATCCCGCTCGTCCCTGTAAGCCGTGTGATCCACGTGATCCCGGTCATCCGCGTCACCCGTGCGATCCCGGTGACCTGGTACGGAGGCCGCCGGCCGGGATACCCCGAGCGCCCACCCCGGGCGGCGGGAATTCCCGGAGTCGAAGGAGAATTCGACTGGACGTAAGGCAGCAGCCGGGCGGAGGACCTCGCCCGGGCCGCCGGCGAGAGGAAGCGCACCCATGGGAACCCCCGTCGACCAACTCGTCGAACTGCTCGACCTGGAGCAGATCGAGCTGAACATCTTCCGCGGCCGCAGCCCCGAGGAGGAGTTGCAGCGCACCTTCGGTGGCCAGGTCGCCGGTCAGGCGCTGGTCGCGGCGGGGCGCACAGTGGAGGGCGACCGCCCCGTTCACTCACTGCACGCCTACTTCCTGCGCCCCGGTGTGCCCGGTGTCCCGATCGTCTACCAGGTCGACCGGATCAGGGACGGCCGCTCCTTCACCACCCGCCGGGTGCTCGGCATCCAGCAGGGCCGCTCGATCTTCGCGCTCACCGCCGACTTCCACGTCCCCGAGCAGGGCGGGATCGAGCACCAGGACGCGATGCCCGACGTGCCCGCCGCCGAGGACCTGCCGAGCGCCCTGGAGGAGGTCGGCTCCAAGCTCGGTGAGCTGCCGCCGTTCATCAGCCGCCGTCAGCCCTTCGACATCCGCTACGTCGACCGGCTGCGCTGGACCAAGGAGGAGCTGGCCGGCGTCGAGCCACGCAGCGGAGTCTGGCTGCGCACCAACGGCGCCCTGCCCGACGACCCGCTGATCCACGTCTGCGCCCTCACCTACGCGAGTGACATGACGCTGCTGGACGCCGTCCGCGCGCCGGTCGAGCCGCTCTGGGGCCACCGGCACTTCGACATGGCCTCGCTGGACCACGCGATGTGGTTCCACCGCCCCTTCCGCGCCGACGAGTGGCTGCTCTACCAGCAGGAGTCGCCCATCGCGCACGGCGCTCGCGGGCTGGCCCGGGGGCAGATCTTCGACCGGAGCGGCCGCCTGGTGGTGTCGGTGATGCAGGAGGGGCTGTTCCGCCCACTGTGACGGCCTGCCCTGCCCTGCCCTGCCTGCCCTACCCCTACTGGCCCCTGCTGGCCCCTACTGCGGGGCGCCGCCCTGCCTCACCCGGCCCGCTGGGACAGGGCAGGCGGCCTTCGCTCCGACCTGCGGGGAATGATCCGGCCCCGGGCCGAGCGTTGACGTCTGTGACATCCGCCTGTGATATCCGCCGCACTGGAGGGTTCCGATGACAGCAACCGCCGCCGAGGAGTGGAAGCACTGGAGCGACGGCCGGGCAGCGGCCGTGAGCGCGCCGCACGGCCACCTCGCGCTCACCGGCACGCACTGGCTGGAGCCCGAGCCCGGCGAGCTCCCCTGCCTGCCAGGCCGCTGGTGGACGGACTCCGAGGGCATCCGCCTCCGGGCCGTGGCAGCCGACGGAATCGTGATCGCGCGCGCGGGCGTAGGTGCGGGTGCGGGCGCAGCCGCGGACGGCCTGGTGGACGGTGAGGTGCTGCTGCGCCCCGACACCGACCCGGCAGCCGACGTCGCCACCCTCGGTGACCTCCGGCTGGTCCCGATCGAGCGCGAAGGTGAGCTCGCCCTGCGCGTCTTCGACCCGGCCGCGCCCGGGCGGGCCGCCTTCGCAGGCATCTCCGCGTACCCGTACTCGCCCGAGTGGGCCGTCCCGGCCGTCTTCACGCCGTTCGCGGACGACCAGGCCGTGGTGGTGCCCAATGTCGACGGCCGGGAGCGGCCGATGGAGGTCACCGGCCGGATCGCCTTCACCCTGGTCGGTGAGCACCACACCCTCACCGTCAGCCGGGCCGGCGACCGCCTCACCGGCGTCATCGCCGACGCGACCAGCGGCCGCGACACCTACCGCTTCCGCTTCATCACCCTCCCGGCGCCGGACACCGACGGCCGCACCGTGCTCGACCTCAACCGGGCCTACCTGCCCCCCTGCGCCTTCGCGGACCACTACATCTGCCCCTTCCCGCCGCCCGGCAACCGGCTGCCGCTGGCCGTCGAGGCGGGCGAGAAGCAGGTGCTGACGAGGTAGCGCGCGGCAGCACGGTAGCCGGCGCGGTGGCATCCGGCCGAGCGGTGCGGAGGCGGTGCCGCCCGGCCGGATGCCGTCGAACCCCGACCCCGGTGGCCGACGGCCCCGGCGGTGCGCCCACCATGAATCACTGTGCCTACCAACGAACCCGCCGCGGGTGGCCCCGCCGCCGATACCGACCTCCCCACACCCGACCCCGCCGCCCTCCCGTCCCTCCCGTCGGCCTCGCCGGTGCCCGCGCCATCGCCGCCGGGCACGGAGCAGGACCGCCCGCGCTGGTACCGCCGCGCCGCACGCGGTGCCTTCGCCGACCTGAGCCCGCTACGCGAGAACGCGGACTACCGCCGGATCTGGTTCGGCCAGGCCGTCTCCTCGATCGGGCAGCAGATGACGGCCGTCGCCGTCTCGGTCCAGGTCTACGACCTCACCGGCTCCAGCTTCGCCACCGGCCTGGTCGGACTCTGCTCGCTGTTCCCCCTGATCGCCTTCGGCCTGTACGGCGGCGCCATCGCTGACAGCGTCGACCGCCGCCGGCTGGGCCTGATCGGCTCGGGCGGCCTGGCCGTGGTCTCCGCCGTCCTGGCCAGCCAGGCACTGATCGGCCTCGGCCAGGTCCTGGTGCTGTACGCGGCGGTGGCCGTCCAGGCCGGGTTCTTCGCGGTCAGCTCCCCGGCCCGCTCGGCCATGATCCCCAGGCTGGTACCGGGTCATCAACTGCCTGCCGCCAACGCCCTCAACACCGTCAGCATGAACCTCGGCCTCACCGTCGGCCCGATGTTCGGCGGCGTCCTGATCGGCGCCTACGGCGCACAGTCCGCGTACCTGCTGGACACCCTCGCCTTCAGCGCCACCCTCTACGCGATGTGGCGGCTGCCCTCGATGCGCCCGCTCGGCGAGGGCAAGGGCCGGGCCTCCGTCCTGGACGGGCTGCGCTTCCTGCGCGAGCAGCCCAACCTGCGCACCAGCTTCCTGGCCGACCTCGCCGCGATGATCTTCGGCATGCCCAGGGCCCTCTTCCCCGCCATCGCGGTCGGCTTCTTCGGTGGCGACGCCCGTACCGTGGGCCTGCTGGTCTCCGCCCCGGCCGTCGGCGCCCTGATCGGCGCCCTGTTCTCCGGCTGGATCACCCGCGTCCATCGCCACGGCGCCGCGGTCCTCGCCGCCGTGACCGCCTGGGGCCTGTCGATCGCCGCCTTCGGCCTCGTCCGCCACCTGTGGCTCGGCCTCCTCCTGCTTGCCGTCGCGGGCTGCGCCGACACCGTCAGCATGATCTTCCGCAACACGATGATGCAGGTCGCCGCCCCCGACGAGATGCGCGGCCGCCTCCAGGGGATCTTCATCGTGGTCGTCGCCGGCGGCCCCCGCCTAGGCGACTTCGAGTCCGGAGCCGTCGCCTCCCTCGCCTCACCCGCCGCCTCCGTCGTCAGCGGCGGCCTCGCCTGCGTCGCGGCCGTCCTCCTTCTCGCCGCCCGCCGCCCCGCCTTCCTCCGCTACGACGCCCGCCACCCCACACCCTGACCTGCACCACGCCCCCCGATACCTGGCAGCGAGCACCCCCCGACGTGCTGTATTGTTTTCCACGTCACCGGGACACCGGGGACGGGTCGAGAAGCCAGAGAGCAAAGCCGCCAGGCCCCGCTCAACGGCACCGAGACCACGGGACGTGGCGCAGCTTGGTAGCGCACTTGACTGGGGGTCAAGGGGTCGCAGGTTCAAATCCTGTCGTCCCGACAGTGATGTCGGAAGGCCGTTGGCCGGGAGAAATCCCAGGCCAGCGGCTTTTTTGCTGATGGCCCGACAGGTGGTGCGCGGCTGCGATGCCGCCGCTTTGCGATCTTGCTGGGGACCGGCTGGGGACCGCAGCCATCGGCTGAGGGCCCGCCGCAACCCGGTGCGGCGGCCGCGCGTTCGCACCTACACGAGGTCGCCGGCCTGCCAGCCCGGGGGGACCTTGGGCAGCCCGATCAGGGCGTCGATGTTCAGGTGCTCGGTGAGCAGGGCTTTGAGGTTGCGGCCGTCGATGAGGCGGAGGCGGCCGTTGCGATGGGCGAAGTCGTAGCTGTCCTTGCCGAACCACGAGGTGGTGACGACGATGCCGTAGCCGGCATCCTTGTCCTGCATGACGCCCGACATGGCGCGGACGGTGTTCACCGGGACCACGTTCTTGGAGCGTTTGGCCTGGATGGCGAAGATGGTGGATCCGGTCGGGTCGGCCAATGTCGCGACGGCGTCCACACCGTCGTCGCGGGAGCCCTGGGTGCGCCAGGTCTCGTAGCCCATGGCTTCGAAGAGTTCGCGGACCAGGCGTTCGAAGTCGTAAGGGTTCATCCGGAGCAGGTCGGGCCGGCTGTCGAGGGTGGCTACCACGGCCGTGTCGGTGATGATGCGGTAGCGGGACAGGTCCGCCTCGACAATGGGTGTGACCGGTTCCAGGTCGTGAGGGTGCTTGGAGACGGTGGCGCCGAGCCGGTGGAGGCACTGCTGCGGGTCGAGACGCGGTTCGTCCAGGACGAGATCGGCGAAGTCCTTGCGCTGGGCGACGACGCTGACGACGCACGCCCGGACGGCCTGGCCGGTCGTCGGATCCGTGGCGTTGACGCGGCCGTTGAGGATGACGGTCTCCACGAATGCTGCCGGTGTGGCGGTGAACGCCTCGTCCAGTGCCCGGAGGGCCAGGCGGGACACCAGCCGGGCGTAGGCGTCGTGGACTTCGGCCTGCTTGGCGGGTTGGGGGACGACCTCGGCCCGCTGGGCGACGTAGCGGTAGGAGGTCACCGCGGGGACGATCTCGTGGTTCGGAAGCTCGATTTCGACCAGGAGTTGCTGGGCCTCGGGGACGTAGACCGCGTGGGCTGCCGTTCGGCACCCCGGGGGCACGGGGGAGCGCTGCAGCAGGTCTTCGACCAGCTCTGCGACGCCCTGGGGACCCTCGTGGGTGAATGCCTGTTCGATGTGCGGATGCCATAGCTCGAGGCCCTCGGGACGTAGGAGCAGGACTGTCTCCAGTTCCTCGCGGCGCCGGTTGCACTCGGCGGTGCCCGCCTCGGCCTGGGCTTTGAGCCGGGCCGTATCCGCTTGCCGGGTTTGCCGCTGGGCTTCCTTCTCGGCTTGGGCGTCCTCGCGCTTCCTTGCTTCCTCCGCCCGGCGGCGGGCCGTCTGGCGCTTGGCCAACTCGGCCTCTACGCGAGCGGCTTCCTTGGCGCGGGCGGCCTCCTCGCGTTGGAGGTGCTTTTCGCCGACGGCCAGGAGCCGGGCATGTTCGACGGCGGGGTCCACCTTCCGTTTCCTGGGGCGGGGTTGAGCCGCCGGTGCGGAGGCCTGGCGGGTCGTCGGCTGCTGCGTCCCGCGCTGTGCCTCTGCGGCTCGCGCCTGCTGCTTCAGGCGGTACGCCTCGGCGAGGATTTCCGCCACAGTCTTTCGGCGTGCCACCCAGTCCACCCCCTGGTCCGTGACAGCGCGAACCCGCGTGGGGCCCGCGCTGCCCGCGCGATATGCCAGCAGCCCTACCCGGCTGGGGCCGCCGGAAATCCGCCGTGCGGTCCGAGCGGGGACGGAGCAAGCGGTGCAGGGGCGCAACGTGCCGGCACCGCCGAGGAGATGGAGCGCTCATTCGGGCGGGAGCGGAGAAGGGTTACCGTCGTGCGTGCGCACCGGGCGGTTGCACAGGTCGAGGACGGCATCCAGCGGCACGGTGATTCCAGAGGCTCGGATGTTGCGTGCCGTCTGCTCGCGGCGCAGCAACCGGACCCAGGGTTCCGCACCTTCTTCATCGTCTGCCACAAGTCCACTTCTACAGCAGGGTGGTTGACGATGACAGGCGCACTGCTCGGGCAGCTGATCAGCGGAGAATTTCCGGAGGCTGCCCGTTTCGGCCGTCTATTGGACGAGACGCAGATGACGAACTGGCGCCTCTGTCGATGCCGCCTGGGCGGAGGCCGCCGTCTGCGGGGTGGTCCGGTCTCCTGACAAGTGCCTGCTGAGGGTTCGGCCGGCGTTCTCGATGGAGCTTTTGTCCGGGTGGAGGTAGCGCTGGGTGGTGGTGATGTGTCCGTGTCCTGCGATCTTCTGGAGGACGTGGATGGGGACGCCGGCGTCGGCGAGCCAGGTGAGGCCGGTGTGCCGGAGGTCGTGCCGGCGCAGGTACTCGTAGCCGAGGCTGACGACGACTTCGTCCCAGTGGGTGGCGTCGCGGAGGATGGCTGTGGTGATCCGGCCGCCGCGCGGCCCGGTGAACAGACGGGCCATGGGGTCGTTGCCGACCACGTTCATGCGCCAGTTCACGAGGTCGCGGATCTCTTCGATGATGGGGACGGTGCGCCGCCGCTTGCCCTTGGTGCCCTTGTCGATGAGGCCGCCGGGGCCGGTGGTGGTCTGGCGGCACAGGTCCCAGGTCCAGTCGAAGCGGTTGATGTCCTTGACACGGACGCCGGAGACTTCGCCGATGCGGGCGGCGGTGCAGGCGGCGAAGCGGACGATGTCGCCCCAGCCGCGGTAGTGGTTGTGGGAGCGTTCGACGAGGGCAGTGGCGAGTTGGTCGAGGGCGTCCCAGTCGGCGAGGGCGAGGGAGCGGGGGTCGTCGAGTTCGTCCTCGGCCTTCTTGTAGAGGCGTTGCCAGCCGCTCATGCGTGAGGGGTTGAAGTCGATGAGGCCGTCGCGGACGGCTTGCTCCATGATGCGGACGAGCGGGGCGAGGCTGTTCTTGACGGAGGAGATGCTGAGTCCGTCGGCGATCCACGAGTGGAGGGCCCGGTCGGTGATGCCGTTGGTGATGTTGGTGACGGGTATGTGGCCGAGGACCGGGGTGACGCGCAGCTTCCAGCCGGCTGTGTAGGGGTCGAGGGTGGTGGTCTCCAGGCCGCGCATCGCCAGGTCCCAGTTCTCGTCGCCGTACTCGGCGAGGGTCATGGTCAGGGTCTTGGGGGTGATGCCGCGTGCTGCGGCCCGTTTCATGCGGGCAATCCAGGCCTCGGCTTCCGTCTCCGTGGGGACGGAGGAGGAAGCCGACTTGCGGCCGCCGCCGTTGGGGTCCGTCCAGCGCACGCGGGCGCGGTAGCGGAACTGCGGGCGGCGGTCGGGGCGGTGCTCGATGTCGGTGGTGAGGTCGACACCCATGGGGATGAGCTGGGTGGGGTCGGACATTCAGGCTGCCTCGGATGGGTCGGTGCGCTTCTGGGCGAGCCACAGCTGGGTGTCGGGGATGCTGTAGAGGTAGAGCCGGGGCGCGATCTGCACGAAGGGCGGTCCCTGCGGGGGAGTGGCAGAGCGCCAGCGTCGCAGGGTTGAGGGGTCGACTTTCAGCAGCGTGGCGAGTTCCTCCGTCGAGTACCAGCCGCTGTGCAGGAGGTCGAACTCCGCTGCCGGATCGGCCTCGTACGCGGGGGCTGCGGCGACGGCCGGGGCCGGAACCGAGAGCCGGCTTACGGCGGGAACGCGGGGTCGGGCGTACATGGTCTCCCTCTGGCGGGGTGGTGGAGCCGCTTGGGCTCGGCCGGGCACGCCCACAGTCACCTGGCCACCTGGACGGGCGGAACAGGGTTCGGCGTGCTGAATTAGGCAGACCGTACGCACATGGCGTTCTTCAGAGCGCGTCGAGATTCAGCGGGCGTGCCGGGTAGCTGGCGACCTCACGCCTGTGATTGCTGAAGAGCGCCCGCTGCGGGCTGGGTCTGCGCAGGTCATCCAGAGCAGCGGGTCGCTTGTCGGCGCTGGGCCGTGGTGCAGGCAGCAGATGGCGTTCTTGCCTGGTGGGTCGCGGCCGGAGGGCTAGGCAACAGGCCGCATGAAGAGGAACGGCTACGCTAGGCGATCGACGTAAGGGTCCAGGGCTGTTGACGTCCTACGTCGAGCCGAGGCTAACTCAAGAGCTGCGGACTTAATCCGTAGGTTCAGGGTTCGAGCCCCTGGCGGCCCACTTGATGAGAGACCAGGTGAGACACCGTCTGACCTGGTCTCTTTTGGTTTCCAGCATATTCTGAGCGGGCACTGCTGAGCGGCTCTCGTGCCCGAAATGCCCACCGCCGGGGACGGGCCGGGGACGCCGCCCCCGCGCTCCCCCCGATCGGCCCCGAACTGCCCTCGGAGCACCACCGGTCCCACAAGCCGGCATAGGCCAGGATCGCTTTCCGTGACCACTGCTGCTGCGGAACGCCATCCGGGGTGTCCCCGGAACGGAGCGGATAGCGACTGGTAGCAGGGTTCCGCTGCCGCTCCACCACCTCGACGGGCTCCCGTGTTGCTCCTCCCGTCTCCCGGCGTGGCAGCTGTTCCTACCGCTACCTAGGTCGCACGGGTGACAGCTGTTCTCGCGGGTCCAGGGCGGTTCAGCTGCCAGACGACATTGATACCCGCGTCTGAAGGTGCCAACGGAGGCTGGGCCGGTTCGCGCCGCACCTCAGAGAAGCCCAGGCGCTTTGGCACAGCACCGCTGGCCTTGTTCGCCAGGTCATGGACGATCTCCACGTACTCCACTTCGGGCATGGCGAATGCCTCGGTGACCAGGGCAGAGGCTGCT
Source organism: Kitasatospora sp. NPDC050543 (assembly GCF_044457565.1). Lineage (NCBI taxonomy): Bacteria > Bacillati > Actinomycetota > Actinomycetes > Kitasatosporales > Streptomycetaceae > Kitasatospora > Kitasatospora sp. NPDC050543. Next base: position 52,994 of record NZ_JBITGZ010000022.1, read on the forward strand.
CTGGTCGCCAGCCCTCGCCCGGTAGCGGCCGGGTGCAGCCAGTACCCCATGACCTGACCTCGCCCATCGGCAGCGCGGTACAGGGAGATACTGCCGGCCAAGGTCCCATCTCGGGTGATCGCGTATCTGAACGCGTCGCCGCTCTCCCACCCTGGATCGCACCTGGCGAGGAAGTTGGCGGTCGTCTCTCTGCTGTGGCGGGCCACCCACGGCATCCACGGCCGAAGGTGGTCGAGCGACTCTTCGATCAGCTGGAAGAGAGGGCGGAAGTCGCTCTCCGCTCTCCATCTCCGCAAGGCGAAGTCTCCGCAGTCAACGGATCTACTCGGCAGCTCCATGGCGCTCATCGTTCACGGGCCGCAGGAACCGCGGCAAGGAGATTACGTCCGGCTTTGCGTGGCTGCCCGGTGAGTTGGCGCTGGCCGTGAGCTCGACTCGCTGGCTGGGATGGACGGGTTCGTACTGACCAGGCATGGCCCCGTCCCCCGGTCGGCGGCCAAGAGCCGTGGTGGCTGCCGTTCTGGCATCTGCGTCAGGATGACCAAGTAGCCTCGGGTGCATGACCAGTTCACAGTCCACTCGGTATCCCGGAGAGGCGTTCGCTCGCCCAAGCTATCGGCTGCATACCCTTGGGTGGCGAGCGTTCGAGGATCTGGCGTTGGCCGTCATGCGAGAGATTCTGGGGCCGACCGTTGTGAGCTTCACCGAGGGCCGCGACGGTGGACGGGACGGCGCCTTCTATGGTGATTGGGATCCTGATCCGAAGGCGCCGGCGCCGTTCGGGGGCGCGGGGGCGAGCCGGCTGGCGGGGCCTTTCGTCATTCAATGCAAGTTTACCCAGAACGAATCGGAAACGCTGACGCCATCGGATATCGCCAGTGAGGTGAAGAAGGTCCGAAAACTCGTGGCAGACAAAATCTGCTCGACCTATATTCTCATGACTAACGCGCGCGTCACAGCCACGAGTGAGAAGGTGATGCGCGAGAGGCTTCGTGCGGCTGGCGCCGCGCATGTTCTTGTGCTGAGCGGCACCTGGATGCAGGAAGTCATTGCCAGTAGCGTGAATCTGCGTAGAAACATTCCTCGGCTGTATGGGCTGGGCGACCTGACTCAGATTCTCGACGAAAGGCGGTACAGTCAAGCCCATGCGTTCCTGGCGCATCTAGGGGACGAGAGCCTGGCTACGTTTGTACGGACCAAATTCTACGCACAGGCCATGGCATATCTGGATAGTCGCAGTTTCGTCATTCTGGAGGGTAAGGCAGGCTCTGGAAAGTCGGCTAGCTCAGCTGCCCTCGTCATGGGCGCCGTGGATGCTTATGGCTGTGCTGTCACTTTGATTGACTCGCCCGAGGAATTTAAGGATGCATGGAATCCTTACGAAACGGGCCAGCTCTTCTGGGTTGATGACGCGTTTGGTGCCTATAGGCTTGATGTGGGGGCTGCCGAAAAGTGGGATCGGAACTATGGTCTGATACGAACTGCGATCAAGAGTGGCGCACGTTTCATCTTCACTAGCCGCGACTATGTCCTTAAAGGCGCAGAGCGCGAATTCAAGGGAAGCGCAAGGGAGCTCTTCGACTGCCGAGTGACTGTTTCTCCTGGCGCTCTGGCGGTGAACGAGAGAGAGCAGATTCTCTACAGTCACCTCAAGCATGGAGATCAGCCTAGAAGCTTCCTCGGAGAGATTAAGGCCCACCTGCCTGCGGTGGCCCGTTCCAATTCCTTCTCCCCCGAGCAGGCCAGAAGGCTGGGAAATACATACCTGTCATCCAGGCTCGATGGCGGATCAGAGCAGCTGCTGTTGGACTTCTTTGAAAAACCAATTGATCATCAATGTGAGGTGCTGAGAGGACTGGATCAAGACTCACTCTCGGCGCTATGTCTGGTGTACATGGCCGACGGGGGGCTGAGGTCACCTCTCGCATTTACGGCAAGGGAAGTAGAAGTACTGGATCTCCTGGGCGGTACCAAGGCTGGAGTGACTCAAGCTATTGGTCGTTTGGAAGGTTCGTTCCTCCTGAGGGTTGACGCTCAAACAAGCCCGCGATGGAAGTTCTATCACCCTAGCCTGGCCAACGCTCTCGCAAAGCACATCGGGGAGAACCCCGAGTTGGTTGAGATCTTTATCTCTGGACTTACCAAAAGGGACTTGCTCAGCATTGTCGACTGCGGAATCAGTCAAAATGCTGAAAGTGAGACAGTCACTATCCCGGAGGCGTGCTACGGCCTCCTTGTCGATCGAATCTCCGCACTCCATGATCGTCAGCCTCTATGCGAGTCGCCCGCGTTCGTAGAGTTTCTGATCTCTTGCTGCAATGACGCTTTCCTGCTGAGGCTCGCAGACTTGGGCGAGAGTATCGTTGGCAAGTTCGCTGATACGCGAACGCTTCGCTTCGGGGCAAGCGGAATTCAGCTCTTGGCGCGACTGTACAGGACAGGTCTTCTCTCGGAAGAGGTGCGGGGGGCTGCCGTTTCTGAAATCTTCGATACATCGACATCCCTTAGTGTCGATCTGGACTTCGAATTCTACTGGGCGGAGACCTCGGCGACTGCGGAGCTGGCCACGGCCGACGAATATCAAGAACTCCGTGATCGAGTCTTCCGTGAAATCATCCCTGAGCTGGTGGACGTGCTAGACGGTTCGGGTGAGTGCATTGAATGGGGTGAATCCGATGAGGGGGATTGGCTTAGCGTCGCCCAGCGCTACGAGGCTGCGGTCGAGGCATATCGCATTGCCTTCGAGGATCGCCCAGAGGCATTTGCTGAACTCGAATGGACCGGTGACGCAATCCGGAGACGCCTGTACTCGCCAGGCCTGTGCGGTGGCGACTTGGATGAAGCGGAGGAAGAGGTCGACGGCGATACCCCGGGGAGCCGATCCATCTTCGATGACCTGGACTCCGTCTAGCAAGCCTGTGGCTGACGAACAGTCGATAGCGCGAGCCGATCGCCGGGGTGCCCAGCCTGCAACCCGGCAGGGCACCCCACTGAGGTTTTCTCAACGAAATGATCTCGTGAGGTGACTCGGCCGAGGGGATCCCGCGAGCCGCGATGAGTCCTGCGGCGTCCGGCGGTCGTACTGTGGAACCACCGAGGAGGACTTCTGATGCGCAGCGTGACCTATTCGATGAGCGTCTCGCTTGACGGCTACATCGTCGGGCCGGACGGCGACTTCGACTGGACGGCGCCCGACGAGGAGGTCTTTCGCTTCGTCACCGACGAGATACGAGAGGTCGGTGTCCACCTGTTGGGACGACGGCTGTACGAGACGATGTTGTACTGGGAGACCGCCGACCAGGATCCATCGCTCGACGACTCGGTGCTCGAGTGGGCCGCGATCTGGAAGCCCCCAAAGGTGGTGTTCTCCACCACGCTGTCGGCGGTGCAGGGCAATGCCCGCCTGGCCTCCGGCGGCCTGCGGAGGAGATCGAGCGGTTGCGAGCCGAGCCGGGGAGGGGCGACATCGCGATCGGCGGTGCGACTCTCGCCGCCGAGGTGGCCGCGTTGGGGCTGATCGACGAGTACCGGGCCAGGGTCTGCCCGCTGCTGGTTGGCGGTGGCACTCCGTTCTTTCCCCAGCGCGAGCGCCGGGTGAATCTCAAGCTCGTCGAGACCCGCACCTTCAGCTCGAGAGTCGTCTACCTCCGCTCCCGCGTGGCGCGCTAGCCGGCTCGCAACCGTGACCGGGCATCGCCGAACCGGATGGGCGAAGCGGTCAGGATGGCCCTGGGGAAGCAAGATCCACCGGCCGGAGCTGGCACGGGGATGGCACGACCGGACTGAGCGCCTCGCCGACGCCGGGAACGAGTGAGGGCCAGTTCGTGAGGATCATGCCTCCGAACTGGCTCTTCGTGCTGACGACCCGTGGTCGTCCAAAGTGGGTGCGGACGGTTTCGAACCGCCGACATCTGCTTGTAAGCTCGTTCGACCTCTCGGACAGGCACGGCGAAGCCGCACGCCCCTCCCGGCAGCCGGGCGCCGGCAGCCTTCCTTGCCGTCTCATGTACGTCGGTGTTGCCGTCAGGATCTGCCGTCAGCGGAATCCAGGAGCCCCCAATGCCGCTCAGTCCACAGAACGGTACGGGAGAGTGTCCGACCGGACCCGTAAGCTCTGGCCATGGAAAAGGGAGCCATTTCGCGGGACGACATCCTCAAGACCCTGCAGGAGTATGAAGAGTTGGGGCGCCAAGCCTTCCTCGACCTGTACGGCTACAAGGAAGCCCGCAAGTACCTGGTTCTACACGACGGTAAGGAGTACGACTCCAAGGCCGTTGCAGGAGTTGCCCACAAGCACCAGCACGGCCGGCCGCTCGCCTTCGACGAGTTGCACGGTGGCCTGGGTCGTGCCGTGGATTGGCTCAAGCGCGAGGGCTTCCGGATCGGCGCGTCTCGCAGCCCGAAGTGGACCCGCGATGAGCTGATCCTGGCCTGCGACGTAGTCGCCCGAAACGGCTGGCAAGGCCTCTCGGCCTCGGATCCTCGCATCGCAGAGCTATCCGACCTCCTGCAGCGCCTTGCCGCCTACCCACCCGAGCAGCGGGCGGTCGAGTACCGCAACCGCAACGGCGCCGCGTACAAGACCCTCAACATCGCCAGCTTCCACCCTGACTACCAGGGCAATCCGACGAACGGCGGTCAACTGGACCGGGAGGTGCTGCAAGACTTCCTCAATCGTCCAGCGGAAATGGCGCAGGCAGCACAGCTCCTGCGCGACGGACTCCGAGATGGCACCCTTGAGCCGGTGCTTCCCGAGGACGAGGAAGAGGACGACGAAGAGTCGAGCGCCCCGGAAGGCCGTGTGCTCTACCGGCGCCACCGCACGCGTGAGCGCAACAAGGGTCTCCGCAAGAAGAAGATCGCTTCGGTGCTCAAGAAGGGCGGCACGCTGGCTTGCGAAGCCTGCGGCTTCGACTTCGGCCAGATCTACGGCGAGCGTGGTGCGGGCTACATCGAGTGCCATCACGTGGTACCGCTGCACGAGGCAGGAGAGAGCACGACGAAGCTTGCCGACCTTGCGCTTATCTGCTCGAACTGTCACCGCATGATTCACCGCAGCGCTCCCTGGCCCACACCGGCCAAGCTCCGAGCGCTGGTGCAGGAGCAGGCCCGCAGCGCCACGCCGCAGCTGCCAGGCCAGCGACCCGACATTGAGAGTCGAGACAGGGCGGCCACCTGAAATGCGATGAGGCGGCTCAGCACCTGCCAGGCTGCTTCTGACGCGACGCAACATGGCCACTCAGCGGTACTCCACTACCCCGGGCGCCTACACCTACCTGCAGCCGTTGATCCTGCCCGCTGCGGCACCCATCGAGTCGCAGCGGGCAGGAATGAACCCACAGCCACTTCGTCCCGAATTAGGCTCTGGAAGGTCGAAGCGGTCGGTGAGGTAGTCCGGGTTGATCGGGGCGCCGCCCTCGCGGACGAAGACGCTGCCGTGCTCGGGCCACGGTAGGCCGGCGTCGGCGGCTTTCTTCCGGGCTTCATCCATGCGGTCGCGGTGGTCCCGAAGCTCCTGGAGGGTGTGGCTGTCGAGGGCGATCGTGCGGACGCTGTCCTGCTTCGGGGCCTTGCCGATCGGCTTGCCGTCCACCGTCACGATCTGCCAGTCCACGGTGATTGCGGTGTCGAGGCTGGTCTTGGCCCATTACAGCCCGGCTCCCTCGCCACGCCGGAGGCCTCGGAAGATCGCGAGGTGCCAGAAGGCGCGGAGCCAGTCGTTCTCGATCGCGTCGAGGAACTGTCCCGCTTGCTCGGGCGTCCAGACCATCACCCTCGACGGCTTCTCGCCGGTCCGCCGCCACTCCGCGACGCGCTCAGGTGTCCACAGCAAGGCTTTCGGCCGCTCGCCGGAGGACAGCTCGACAAGCTTCGCCCAGTTCGTGGTGATCCGCAGTTCCCGGATCGACTGGGTGAGGGCGTACCGAAGCGTCGCGCGGATGCGCTGCATCGTCGCGGGAGCCACAACCCGCATCTGCGGGTGCGGCTCGCGCTTGGGTATCACGGGGGGCGGGACGGCGGGCGGCTCAGCGTTGGCCTTCGGCCGGTCGGGCTTGCGGCCGTAGACGGCCTTCCACTCGGCGTACTCCGCCCGTGCCTTGGCGACCAACGCGACCTCGTACTGGATCACCAGGTTGCGCGCCTCGATCTCGTCGAACATGTCGCGGATCGGGCCGACTGTCAGGTCTTCCAGCTTGATGTCGCCGAGCGCGGGGATCAGGTAGTTGCGGATGTGGCTGCTGTAGGAGCTGGCAGTCGTGGGCTCGAGGGTTCTCCTGCCCTCCAGCCACTTGGTCAGGAACTGGGCCACGGTCGTGCGGTGATCTATCACCTCGCCGCGGTCGGTCTTCCCGATGGCCTTGCTCAGCGCCTCCTGGGCCTTGTCCTTGTCCTCGTATCCGCCTTTGTGGTCGCGCCGGGGCTTGCCATCGGGGCCAGGCTTGAGGGGCAGGTAGTCCCACCAGGTGCCGTGATCCTTCTTGCCCTTGAGCTTGGGGCACTTCGAGCCGAGCTCCCGCGTCTTGGGCTTGCCGCCGGCATCGAGGACCTGGTTTCCGTTCTCGTCGCGGACGGGTTCGCGGCAGGTGCATCGGCGGTACACCGAGCCGTTGCTGCTCATCGGATCGCCTCCAGCCGGTGGTGCGGGTGGTACGTGGTCATGGCCTCTCATCCGGTGCTCGGGCCCGTGGTGGGCCGGCGTGCAGGGCGTGCCCCACAGTCACGGACCTGGGCTTCTTGGGGCGCAGACCCGAGGGACGGTGGAGGAGTTGGCGTGACCGTATGCGCGCGGGCGCTCTTGGGTCGCGTCGAGCTTGGACAGTGGTGGCCCTGGCGGCGGCGCGCAGATACGGGCGTGGACAACAGGCGAACAACTGGCAGGTGAGACAGGGAGTTTCGGCAGGTCAAAGGCCCCCAGTACTTAGGTGGCCCTGTGTCAGCTCGTTCGCGCCAAGAACGCCATCTGCGGTGTGCATGCCCTTTGACCTGCACGAATGTGGTCTCGCCTGTACCGCGCGTGTGCCTGGTGAGATGTGCCGAGACAGATGGTGCTGGAGGTGGACGGCAGGACGAAAAGGCCCGGGCCGGGACAGGGTGCGGTCATGACGACGACACACGACATTCCCGTCCTGCCCGACCCGCGGGTTCAGCCGACCATGACGGTGCCGGAGGCCGGCCGGCTCTTCGGCCTCCAGAAGGCCGCGAGCTACAACGCGGCCCGGCGCGGCGAGATCCCGACGATCTCGGTCGGCCGGCGGCTCCTCGTTCCCACCGCCAAGCTGCGCGCCCTGCTCGGCATCGACGCGGCGGCCACCACGGACGCGGCGGCCTGAACGGTCCAGCGCCCGATTACTCACCTGCCGGACTGCGGCCCCGGCACACGACCCTGGTAGGAGACACCGGCATGTCCTGGTTCGCTGTTGGAGACAGCACCGACGACCACTTCAAGACCCTTGCGGCGGGCAACGCCGCCATGGGGCTATGGCTGCGCTGCGGCGCCTACGCCAGCGCCCACCTGACCGACGGCGTGATCCCCGGAGCGGTCGCCGCGAAGAACGGCACCGCCTCGCAGATCCGGAAGCTCGTGGCGGCCGGGCTGTGGCACGCGGCACGGCACACCTGCCCGAAGTGCCCGCAGGTCCGCGAGGGCGACTTCGTGATGCACGACTACCTGGACGCCAACCCCAGCCGCCGGCAGGTGCAGGAGCGCCGCCGCCGCGCGGCGGAGAAGAAGCGCCAGCAGCGCGGCGGCGGTCATCCGCCCGCCGATGATGACGCCTCGCCGGACAGCCGAGCACCCAATCGCGAGCCCGCTGGCGGTAACGGTGCAGCTCAGGAACCTGAGTCCCCCGGGGACCGGAATGATCCTCGCGCGCGCCCGGCCCCTGCCCTCCCCTCCCGAAGGGAGGGGGTTGATGTGTGTGGAGAGCCTGTACGTCCGTTGGGGCCGGCGCGCCGGCACCCACTTCCGGACAGCTTCGAACCCGACGAGGCGGCCCTGTTGTGGGCGTCTGCCGAGGGGCACCTCGACCGGCTCGGCGGTCGGGAGGGTCTGGCAGCCACGACGGAGGCGTTCGTGGACTGGCACCGTGGTCGTGGCACGCAGGGCGCCGACTGGCCGGCGATGTGGCGCAAGTGGGTGCGGGAGCAGCGGGTTCAGCCGGGGGCGCCTGCGGTGCAGGCCCCGGATCGCCGGTCCCGTCCGGCACAGCACCGGGGGGTGGCGGATGCGGCGCAGGTGTCGGTGGCCGAGCGGTTCGCGGGCATCGAGCGGCGGATCGCGCTGGAAGAGGGCTCGCCAGCAGCCGGACCGAGGACGCTGTCGCTTGTGGACGCGCCGCCTGCTGGCGGGAGGCGCCCGGCGTCGACGGTCATGCCCGGGCAGCGTCCACTGATGGCGGCGCTGCCCGGAGGCGGCCAAGGAGCGGTGGATCCGGTGGCTGTTCTGGAGGCGATCGCCGAGCACGGTCAGGCGAACGCGGTGGCGATGTACGGCTGGCGGCAGGTGGCTGCGCTCCTTGCCGTCCCGTATCCGGCGACCGGCGGGGTGTGAGCCGTGTTGCCGCGTCGAGGGCTGTCGAGGTGTCGGAGGTTCCGGCGCCCGGTGCACTGGACGGTGACCGACTCGGGGGCGCGTCTGGCCATCGATCCTCAGCCTTCCCGCCGGGGGGAACACCGAGGTCTACCGGGATGGCGTCGGGACGGTTCGCTCACGCCGGCCCACCCGGGAGCTGCCGTTGCTGCCGTACGAGCGGCTCTTTGTGCCGCACATGGCGACGTGCCCGCCTGGCCCAGCGAACAGGGACTTCGGGGCCTGTGGCCCGGGCCCGGGGCGGGGATAGGCTACTCGGTTTGGCGCAACCGCCTGCCAGCTGGGACGTCCTGTATTCACGAGCTGTTGTGGCGTCAGCTTGCTTGCCTGGTTGGCATGTTGACAGAGGGCGCGGGGTCGCATCGCTGCGAAGCGACGCGATGCTCGCCGATTGAACGAAGGGAGAATGATCGTGTTGTCGGATAGCTCTTACGAGGTGGTGCGGGAAGCGCTGCGCCGCTGGGGGAACGTGAGGCTGACCGAGGGGGGATGGCTGGCGAGGTGCCCAGCCCACGATGACCGGCAAGGCTCGCTTCTCGTGCTTGCTGCCGGCGATGGCCGAGTCGAGTTGGACTGCCTGGGTGCGGGTTGCGACCCGCAGGACGTGGCGGCGGCTCTGAGGATCGGCGCGCAGTACGTGGTGGTACCGCCGCCGGCGTTCGAGGACGGTCCGGGCTGGATCTGGCCGGGCTACCTTCCATCGGTCGGCCTGACGCTGATCGATGGGGAGGACGGCGTCAACACCCTGACGGTGGCGCTGGATGTGGCTGCTCGGGCTTCTGCCGGGTCTGTCCTGCCGGACGGCCAGCACCCGCCCACGGGCCGGGGTGTGGTGGTGCTGACGGCGCCGCACACCACGGCGGACGTACGGCGGCTGCTGTCAGCCTCGGGTGCGGATGTCGAGCGGACCGAAGTGATTGAGGTCCTGGGCGGGCGTGGGGGTCAGCGGGGGCTGCGGCTGCCGGCGGATGTGGCGCAGGTGGAGGGACTGCTGCGCGGACGGGGCGTGGAGCTGCTGGTGGTGGACGTGATGCTGGTGTGCCCCTACCGGGTACCCGCGGAGAGGGCACTGCGGGCGCTGGGCGAGGTGTCGGAGCATCTCGGGATGGCCGTGCTGGCGGTGAGGGAAGCGTCCAAACGGGCGGGCTGGCTGGCTTCGCGCCGTGCGCAGGAGGCTGCGGAGCTGGGGAGCACGGCGGCGGTGCACATGGCTGTGAACGGGCCCGAGAGCTCGATGGCGCTGGTACCGGTTTCCTGCGAGTCGTGGAAGGTGATGGGCGGCTTGAAGTTCCGTCAGGCCGGCAGTGATCGGCCGGTGGTGTGGAACTCCCGCTTCTCGCGCGGTACGGACCGGGCAATCGCGAGCGCGGACCTGTGCCGTCGGCGCCCGGCGAGCACCGGGGCCTACAGGTTCCTGGAGGAGCTCCTGGCCGAGGGGCCCGTACCGGCCCGGGACGTGACGGTGGCCGCCGCGGACGTGGGCTTGGCGCCGCGCACAGTTCAGCGGGCGCGTACGCAGCTCGGTGTCGTGGCGACGAAGACGGCCCAGGGGTGGGTGCTGTCTCTTCCGCCGCAGCACGTGGGCCGGTGAACGAGCCGGGCCCTTCCCGTCCAGGAAGGGCCCGGATCGGCGGTCAGCGCGTCGGCTGCGGGCTGTTGGTGGGCTGCAGCGGGCTACGGGTGACGGTCGGGCTCGGGGGCTGCGGGGCGGTCGGAAGGATCGTTGCGGGGCTGTTGGTGCCGGGTGCGGCCGAGGTCGGGGCGGTGACCACCTGGGTGGCGGTGGCGGTGACCGTCACGGTGACGGTCGGGGCGGGCTCAGTGACGGTGGCCGGGGCGGCCGGGGTGGTGATGGTGGGAACGGGAGTGGTCAGGGTGGCGGTGGCGAGGCCGGGGGCGTCGGCGGCCGGGGCGGGGCAGGTCGGCAGGACCGGGGCGGTCGGAGCGGAGGGGGCGATCACGGGCTGCGCCGGGGTGGGGCTCAGGAACGCGGACGTCGGGGCGGTCGGGGTGAGGGGAGCGGCCGGGGCGGAGTCCGGGCGGGGCGCGAGGGTGGTTCCGGTGGTGAAGGCGGCGGCTACGGCGAAGGCGATGGCCGCGTGGCGGGCGGTGATCCGGCTGGTCAGTGCCATGGTTGGTCTCCTTGTGTGTGGGCCGGGGGTTCGCGGTCCCCGGCTGGCAGGACCAGCCTCGCAGAGAAGTGGACCTGAGTCTACAAAGAAGACTTGCGTAAGTTTTCTTTCCCGAGGCTCGGCGCGACACACCGCCGACGGCCATGCACTGTGGCCTGTCGATCGATCCCGACCCGTGGGGGAGCCCGTGAAGCAGCCCCTGCCAGCCCTGCCCGTGCCTCGCCCCGGCAAGGCCGGCCGCCGCCTATACGCCGACCTCGCGGCCTCGCCTCCAGCCCTCCGCCGCCGCTTCTACGACGGCTTGGCGGTCGGGGACTGGGCCCAGGTCCTCGCCGCCGCCAAGGCCGACGCTGGCACCCCGTACGCCCTGTGGGCCGACGACCCCGTCGGCTTCGTCGAGGACGTCCTCGGCGAATCCCAGTGGAGCCGCCAGCGCGAGATCCTGGAAGCGCTGGTGGGCCACCGCCGGGTCGCTGTCCCCTCGTGCTTCGGCTCCGGTAAGACCCACATCGCGGCGAGAGCGGCCGTCTGGTCCTCGGTCGTCCACCCGCCCGGCACCGCTCTGACGGTCACCACCGCCACCCGTGCCCGGCAGGTGCAGCGTCAGATGTGGCCCCACATCCGGCAGATCGTCGCCCGGGCAGGCCTGCCCGGAGAGGTGGGCGTCACTCAGTGGAAGATGCCGGACTCCCACGGCTCGGACGTCGTGGTGGCGTACGGCTTCTCGGCTCCTGACCACGACGAGTCCGCCGTTCAGGGCATCCACGCACCGCGGTTGATGTTCATCGTGGACGAGGCCGGCGGTATCGGCCGGATCATCGGTGCGGCCATGCGCGGTGTGCTCACCGGCGAGCACACCCGGGCCCTGCTGATCGGCAACCCACCGACCGACGACGAGGGCAGCTGGTTCGAGCAGACCTGCGCCGATCCGGCCGTGCATGTGCTGCCGATCAGCGTCGACGACACCCCGCTGATGTCGGGCGAGCGAACGCGGCGCTGCCGATCCTGCCCTCCGCAGGCGCCGGCGCACCTGCTCGCCTCCCACCTTGTGGACCCCGAGTGGGTGCGGGACACGATCCGGGACCACGGGGAGGATGCCCCGTTCGTCCAGGCCAAGGTGCACGCCCAGTTCCCGCGCGGCGGCCAGGCCCGGGCGATCCCGGCGTCCTGGATCGAGGCCGCAACCGACGCCGCCGAGCCGGACGGTGAAGACTTCCACGTGCTCAAGGGCCTCGGCCTGGACGGCGAGACCTCCCCGTACCGGGTGAAGGCCGGCGCGTGGGTGCGCCTGGGCGTCGATGTCGCTGCCGGCGGCGGCGACGAGATGGTGATCGCCCGCGCGGTCGGCGACCTCGTGGAGCTGCGCCACGCCACCGCAGGCCAGGACAACGCCGACCCCGTCGCGGTCGCCGGCGTGGTGCTGCGCGAGATCCTGGCGGCTCAGGTCCTCGCGCGAGCGATCGGCACCCGCCTCCCGGTCCGGGTCAAGGTCGACGGGGTCGGGGTCGGCTGGGGTGTGGCCGGCCTCCTGGAGTCGTGGCGACGGGAAGGGCTGCATGAGGCGGAGATCGTGTCGGTCGTCGTCAGTGAGGCACCGGGCCGGGACGACGAGGCGGCGACGCTGCGCCCTGCGACCCAGCGCGACGAGATGTGGCTGGCGACCCGGGCGCTGGTCTCGCCGGCCGCGTCGGCGCTACGCCTGCACGTGGACCGGCGAACTCAGGCCCAGCTGTCCGCACCCAAGCTCGGCACGAGCGCGACCGGGCGGACGGTGATCGAGTCCAAGCGGTCGATGAAGGCGAGAGGAGTGAGTTCTCCGGACCGGGCGGAGGCCCTGCTGCTTGCTCTGTACGAGCCGCAGGCGCGCCGCCGAAAGGTCCGACTTGTCGCATAGGACACCTATGGAATGCATGCCGGGAGTTGTTAGACGACCCATCTAATTCGCGCATGCAGATCCCACCTGTTAGACGGGGGGCGAACCCAAAGGTTGCATGTCAAACTATGTGATGGACGTCACATTAAAAGAAGTGGCGGGGGCGGCATTGACGGTTATTGAATCGCTTACGAGCCGTACTGCATATGCCAGACGGCGTCGGGGGATGCAGGAGTTTTGGCGGGGGCGTGTCAAATATCTGGACCACGCTCACCGTGCTCCTCTATTTCTCCTTACTCGGATAACTAGGTCGAGACGGGAGTGCTTCCACCCCCACGTCGGAAGTGCTACCGCCCCTGGCGAGAAAAGGATGAATCAGTGCTCACAAATCAGTTCATGCGCTACGAGGCCTGTCCCCGCCGGGCCGCTCGGAAAGGAGCTTCCAAATGACCACGGCCGCTGAGAAGCTCTCGCATGAATGGGTTATCGCCGCCTACGTCCCCGTGGACGCACAGGGCGCTGCATATGCACGCCGACGCGGTGTCTACCGCGTTCCGGCCACCACCAAGGTCTCCTCCGCCGAGGTGATGTGCATTCACTGCCGCAAGCCCTACGACGAGGCCCTGCACACCGAGTGCCCCGGCTCCGACCCCACCCTCCACGGCGGCCCCGTCGGAACCCGGAAGCGACGCACCCCCGAGGCGCACCCCGCCGGCACCCCCGCCGCGCCCGCCGTCCGCCTCGCCAGCACCTCGGGTGCGCGGCGCACCCCCGCCGCCAGCCACACCGGGACGCTAAGCAGCGGGGCTGCCTAGCCTGCGTGCCGTGACGACACCCAGCAGGCCCAGCCCGCGCACCAAGAACGACGTCGCGGGGCCCGCGCCCCCCCCCGGGGGGGGGCCCCCCCCCCCGCCGGGGGGCGGCCCCCCCCCCCCGGGGCGGCCCCCCCCCCCCCCCACCCCCCACCCCCCCCCCGGGCCCCCCCCCCCCCCCCGCCCCCCCCCGGGGCCCGCGACATCGCCGCCGTAGTCCTGTTCGCCCTCGGCGCGGCGGGCCTCAACGCCGCCGCCTACACCACGGACCCGCGGCTCGGCACGGCCTGCACCAGCCTGTGCGCGCTCACCGTCGCCACCATCCTCGGGCGCGACGACGAGCAGCAGTAGGAGGAGCCCCGCCCATGTCCCGCCGATGGTTCCCCACCCTGCGCAGCACTCCGCCGCCGGACACCAAGAGCGAGCCGAACTACACCCTCAACTGGTCGCCCGCCGGCATCGACCGGGCCCGGCCGTGGTCCGTTGAACGAGCCGTCCAGGACGGCATGGAACGCGCCGTGTGGATCTACAAGGCCGTGGACACCATCGCCAACCACGCCGCCGACCGGCTCCTGCGTGTGCGCCCACGCAGTGACAGCTCCGATGAGCCCCTGCCGCCGCTCGCCGACCACCCGCTGTACCAGGCGATGAACGTCAAGGCCAACCCCCTCGAGGTCGCCTGGATCCTCAAGAAGCGGGCGAGCATGCAGCTCCTGCTCAGCAAACGCGGCGTCTTCCTCGAGCCGACGTTCAGCCGGGGCGGCGACCTCCTGCGTATCGACCTCCTGCCCCCTGGGCGCACCAGGCCAGTCCCCGGCAAGGGTGCGGACCTCGTCTCCCACTTCGAAACCGTCACGCCGACCGGCGAACTGCGCACGCTCGACGTGGACCGGGTGCGATGGATCCGCAACCCCCACCCCCTCGACCCCTACTCCGGCATCACCCCGCTGGAGGCCGCCGGCCTGTCCGCCGACCTCGACTTCTTCACCCGCCACTACAACCTCAGCTTCGTCCACAACGACGCCCGGCCCGGCGGTGTCATCGGCATCGACGGCGACATGGACGATAGCGAACTGCGCCTGCTGCGCGCCAAGTTCGGCGGCGGGCCGTCAGCTGCCGGTGCCTGGACCGTGCTGACCGGCGGCAACATCACCGTCACCGACACCTCCACCACCCCACGGGACATGGCCTACGAGACCGTGTCCCTCAACTCCAAGGTCGAGCTCCTCGCCGCATTCGGCGTCCCCGAATCCCAGCTCGGCAACGCCAGCGGCCGCACCTACGACAACGCCCAGGCCGAGAAGCTGCAGTTCTGGGAAGTCACCATGCCGCCGCACCTGTCGCTGCTCGCCGCCGGCTTCCAGGAGGACGCCGGCGACGGCAACGAGGTCTACTTCGACACCTCCGACATCGACGTGCTGCGCAACGCCCGCTCCAAGCGCCTGACCGAGGCCCGCGAGGAGGTCGCCGCCGGCGTCCGGTCCGTCCGCTCCTACGCCGAACTCGCCGGCTACTCCGATGAGGTCGACGACACCCCGGCGACCCGCGCCCTGTGGCTCACCTCCGGCCGTACCCCGGTCCCCGCCCGCGCCGCCGACGCCCAGGCCTTCACCCCGGCCGCCACGCCGCCCACCAGCCAGCCACCACGTACGGCCAAGGCCCTCGACACCACCACCGACCTGTCGCTCGACCAGACCGCCGCCGAGACCCTTCACACCCGCCTGGACGACGCGCTCCAGACCCTCACTGTCCGCTGGACCGAACGTACCGTCGCCCGGCTCAGCGCCCCACGGCACCGCAAGGGCACCCGGCACTGGGACGACCGCGGTACCGAGGACACCCGGGCCGGCAGCAAGGACCTACCCGTCGAGCAGGTCATCGACGTAGCGACGTGGCAGCAGGAAGCGACCCAGGCCCTCCAGCCCCTCATCGAGCACGCCTCCGACGCCGCAGCGAACGAACTGAACGCCGCCCTCGGCTCAACCGGCACCAGTACGGTCACCGTCTGGCCCGCACTCGCCCCGCTGCTCACCGACTGGCTCGCCAAACAGGCCAGCGTCCTCGCCGAGGAAGTACGACAAGCCGACCGCGCAGGGAAGAACCTCACCGGCATCACCGACACCACCCGAGACTGGGGGCGCTCACTCGCGGCCTGGGCCACCAGCACGGCCAACCGCCTGGCCACCGCCACCATCGAGATCGCCCGAGACCAGGCCGCCGCCGCGACCGCCCGCGCCGGCCTCGTTCGCCGCTGGGTCGCCCACGACGACGGCCGGACCCGACCCGAGCACGAAGCCGCCGATGGCCAGACCCAACCGCTCGGACAGCCCTTCGCCGTCGGACAGGACCTGCTGCGCCACCCCGGCGACCCCCAGGCACCCCCGGGACAGGCCCTGAACTGCCGATGCCGCCTGGCATGGCGGATCCAGTACTGACCCCCCGTCAAGCCTGCCACGCACCCGCCCAGGGCCCGTGGCGGGCACGTGTGAGGATGGAGCATGAGCACCGGAACCCCACCCAGCGATCGGCAGCAGCTCAACGAGGACTGGATCCGCAGCCGACGCTGGGACATCCGCTACGCCAACGGCAACCCCGTGACCACGCTCGACGGCCTCGCTGAAGTGCTCGGCATCGATCGGCGCGAGGCGGCCCGCCGCGTCCTGACCCAGCCCTTCGGGAAGGCCGCCCCCCAGGAGCTGCTGGGCGAGGCCCATCAGGAGCCCGCAGCCGACCCGTCCTCCTGATCCCGCGCCCTCGCCGAACTGCGTAGGCCAGAACACGGATCGGCGGTCCTGCGACGCAGCGACGCTATCGGTGACTTCTTGGCACTGTGACCCCTCTGCCCCAGCGCTGCCGAGGGAGTGCCGTGCCGAACCCTGTCGTTCCTGCCATCCACCTGCGCCTCCGCGTGAAGCAGCAGCCCTTCCGCGAAAGTCTGCACCCTCGGGATGGCCAGGGGCGCTTCGCGCACACGCCAGGCGCCAGCACCGACCCGCTACTCGAGCGCATCCGGGCCGCCGCAGCTCGGCCCGCCCGCGGTCCACGCTCGCAGCCGCGGTTCGACGAGGAGGAACACGGCCTGGTGTTCCGGGACGGCGACAGCGAGCGCGTAGCGCAGGCATACAAGGCCAACGTCGTCGCCGGCCTGACCCAGGACCTAAAGGACGTACCAGACGATGCGCTCCTCGCAGAGAACGACCGCACCCGCCTGGCCAACGTCCAGAACGGCTACGCCACCGCACACCAGGACCCGGAGACCGGGCAGCTGCGCACCACCGGCCCCGGCAGCCCGCCCCCACACCCCTCGTGGACGCAGGTCAGCCCGGAAAAGGCCCGCGACCTCCTGCGATCGGAAGCCGCGAACCGCATGGTCGCGACCTGGGCGATGACCTCCAACGACGAGGACCCAGCCGCCCTCGCGCTTCAAGCAACCGCCCGCGACCACTTCGGCCTGCAGCCGGCCGCCGACTGGCCGAGCGTCGACCACCTCACGCAGGCCACCGCCGACCACCAGGCCGCCCACCGGTTCGCTCTCGAAGCGTTCCTCACCGCCATGTGGGACCGCACCCAGACCCACCTCGCCGAAGCCAACCTCGGCTCCCTCACGGTGTTCCGTGGCATGAGCACCCCCGACGGCAAACTGCCCGCCGGGTGGGCAGCCGACAGCAATACCCTCAACAACCCAGCCCTGCGCCCCCTCTCGGCGTTCTCCCTCGACCCCGACGTGGCCCACCAGTTCGCCACCGACGAGGGCCCCGGCATCGTCATGAGCGCCATCGTGCCCGCCGGGCGCATCATCGCGACCCCGGCCACCGGGATCGGCTGCCTGGACGAATCCGAGGTCGTCGTCCTGGCCGGCCCTGGCACCTGGCACTGGCAGCCCGCCGACTGACGCCTGCTCAGGGCATGCGCTCGGCGCGACGCTGCGCCCCTTCCGCTGCCAGCCTGCCGTGACCCACACCACCCGGCAGAAAGCAGCACGGTGTACGCCGAGCCCACCACTGTCACCCTGCGCCTGCGGGCCAAGACTCGCCCGTGGGACGAACACCGCCATCGTCGAGACAACCGCGGGCGCTTCGCCGAGCACGCCGGAACTGCCCCCGTCGCTCTCCCGCACACCCGAACCTCCGGCCAGCACGCCACCGACGCGCAGCTGCTCGGCAGCGGCCAACGCCCGGCCGGGAAGGTCAAGGCCGCCATGTGCGGTTCGCTTGCCCAGCGCATGAGCGCCATCACGGACGAGCAACTGCTTTCCGACCGGCAGCGCGACCGCCTCGCCCGAGTACGAGCCGGGCAACTCGCTGCCTACCAACACGAGTACGGTGCCAACGGGTACGCCGAGTACGTCGACCAGGCCGACCTGGACAGCAGAGCCCGCCAAGAGCCGTGGGGCTACACACGGATGACCGGCGACGAGTACCGCGACTTCGCCCGCGCCGAGGCCGTCTCCCACCTGGTGGCCGGCTGGGCCTCCACCGCCAACGATCACGACCCCAACGCCCTCGCGCTACAGGAGACAGCCCGCCGCCGCTTCAATCTCGCCGACTCGCTGCCCTGGGACCATGGCCACGAGGACCTGGAAGCCGAGACACAACAGGTTCTCGCCGAAGACGGCCACGTGCTGGACGCCTTCCTCATCGCCATGTGGGAGACCACTCAGGAGCACTTCGCCACCCTGGGAATCGACCACGTCACCGTGCACCGCGGCTTCACCGACGACTACGACGACACCCACACCAGGGAGATCGACGAGTCCGGCACCGTCACAGACCTCCCGCTCCGGCCGCTCTCCTCGTTCTCCACCGAGGACCACATGGCGGAGAACTTCGCCACGCAAGGCGGCGAGGTGTCCGGCTACGTCATGAGCGGCGACGTGCCGGTCACCCGCATCCTGGCCGTCCCAGGGACCGGGATCGGCTGCCTGGACGAGAACGAGGTCGTCGTCCTGGCCGGCCCCGGGGAGTGGCACGTCTACGAGGTGTACCCCGATGAGGCGGACGACTACTTCGACTGAGGCCAGGCGCGACCCAACACCCCACCGGCGCCTACGGTGGCCGGCACCAACCTCGGAGGAGCGACACGGTGGGAGCACGCACAGCCAGCGGCACGCTGGACCACAAGCAGGCGACCCTCGGCGTCCTGGAGACCGACGACGAGCAGGGCGCGTTCACCACGCTCGTGTCCGTCACCGGTCTCCTGGACCACGACGGCGACGTCATCGAGCCGGGCGCCTACGCCCGTACCCTGGCCGAGCTCACCCCCAAGGGGGTGTGGTCGCACGACTGGAACGTGTGGACGGCCCGCACCGAGCACATTGAGGAACTGCTGCCCGGCGACGCGCGTCTGCCCGCCACCCTCCCGGACGGGCAGCCGTGGCCCCCCGGGGCGGGCGCGCTGCTCGTCAAGGGCCGCTGCAACCTCGCCACGCAGGCCGGGCAGGACATGTACGCCAACCTGCAGTTCTTCAGCGACCAGGTTCAGTGGTCGATCGGCTACAAGGTCCGCACCGCCAAGCGCAGCAAGGGCGCCCGGCACATCACCGACCTCGACCTGTACGAGTACAGCCCGGTCCTGTTCGGCGCGAACCCGTACACCTCGACCCTCGACCTCAAGCGCCACCCGGACGCCAAGGCCCGCGGACTGCTGCGTGAGGCCGAGGTCGAACTCGCGCCGCTCGCCGGGACACTGGAAGAGTGCATCGACGCGATCACCGCCGTCGTGCAGCAGCGGCTTCTGCCGGCCAACACCGACGAGTTCGGCGGCGGAACTCTTCAGATCATCGGCACCTACCCGGACCGGGTGATCGCCTCCCTGTGGAAGTACACCGAGGGCGGCTTCGGTGCCACCACCTGGGAGGTGCCGTACACCCTGGACGGCGACGGCCAGCCGACCGCGGGGCCACCGCGTCCGGTGCACCTGATCCTGGACGTCGAAGGCAGCGCGGACGCCGCAGTCGCGCCGCTGGTACCGGATCTGGAACGGGTCGTGTCCCACCTCAAGACCCTCACCACGGTGGAGAGCAAGGAAGGCCGGGCCCTGTCCGGCGAGAACGCCGGCCGCCTGGCCACCGCGGTGCAGCACCTCGTCGCCGTACTCGACTCCGCCGGCATCTCCTGGCAGCAGACGGACGACGACCCGCCGCCGCAGAGCAAGCAGGCCGCCACGACCCTCCAGCTGAGCGAGATCAGCGCGGCCCTGGCCCTGTTCGCCGATGCCCACGAGGGCGCCAACGCGGCCAAGTGACGACGCGACCTTAGCCACAGCCCCGGCCTAGCTTCCCGGCACCAAGCACTAGACCGGGAGGACACCGTGCGAAAGAGGCATTGGAGCGAGCCGGGGGCGGACCGATGAAGCTCGTCTCCCGTTCCGAGTGGGGCGCGGCGCGGCCCACCGGCTCCTACATTCCTGTCAGCTCCACCAAGGGCGTGAAGATCCACTACGAGGGGTCCGCCGTCCCGGGCGCCCTCGCCAGCGACCACGGCCGCTGCGCCGGCCACGTCCGGGACATCCAGTCCTCGCACATGGCGAACCGGGACGAGGGATGGATCGACATCGCGTACTCGTTCGTCGTCTGCCCGCACGGCTACGTGCACGAGGGACGCGGCCTCCACCGCAAGAACGGCGCGAACGGAAACGGGCCCCTGAACGCGGGCCACTACGCGGTGTGCGCCATGGTCGGCACCTCCGGCATCACATCGCCAACCGACGCGATGCTCGACGGGCTGGTCGACGCCATCGAGTACTGCCGCAGCGAAGGCGGCGCCGGCAGCGAAGTCCGGGGCCACCGAGACGGGTACGTCACCGACTGCCCCGGCGACGACCTGTACGCATGGATCCAGCAGGGCGCGCCCAGGCCTGGCGGCTCGGGAGCGGAGCCGGCGCCGGTGCCGCCGTCCGGCCCGTCGGCCGCTCCGCCCTTCCCCGGCCGGATCCTGCGCCTCGCCGAACCGATGCTGCACGGCTCCGACGTGCAAACCGCGCAGACCCGGCTGATCGAACGCACCTGGAACGTCGGCCCCGACGGCGCGGACGGCTGGTACGGGGAGCACACCCGATCCACCGTCGTCGCCTTCCAGCAGGACTCCACGGCCAACGGCTGGCCACTGGACGACGACGGCGAGATCGGACCGCTCACCTGGGCGGCCCTGTGGGACCGGCCCGTCACCCGCTGAAACGCCGCAGCGCCCCCACCAGAACGGTGGGGGCGCTGCGGGGTTGCGAACACGGAAGCGACGCGGCTACCAGGCGTGCCGCCTGCCGCTCGCGAGTACCCCGCGCGCCCGGTTGATCGGCGGATCCCAGCTCCGCCCGGTCGTGGCGCCGGAGATCGTGGCGACGGACACCCCAAGACGCTCGGCGAGGTCCGCGCTCGGGAAGTTCCCCCGAGCCAGCACCCGGCCCCGATACGCCTCCCGGGTCAGCTCTCCCAGCGAGCTGGTCGCCCATGTGGCCAGGACCCGGTAGCCCTCACGCACCCAGAACTGCTCCTCGACCCGCCGCACCGCATCCGGCAGACCCGAGTCCGTGCTGTCCGACCAGACGGCCGGAGCGATCAGGTGGCCGGCGGCGTGCTCCTCGGCGGCCCGAACGTCCGCATGGATTTGCACCTGCGGCGTGAGGAGCGGGAAGGCCAGGGCCGTGAACCAGCCCTCTTCCGTTCGAGCCAGGCAGCCCCACGCCCCACGCACCTGCGCCCTCGGCCACAGCGACCACGCAGCGAGCTGGTGCATCCACGCCTCCGCTCGCCCTTCCACCGCGCATGGCCCGTGCAGCGCCGTCTTTCCACCCGGCCCGGCAACGCGCAGCACCCAGCCCGCGACCGAGGAGAGCACCTGGTATCGGGCCCCAGCCACAGCCAGTTCGATGCCTGGCTGACCGGCCGGCACCGCAGTCAGGTCAAGGTCTCCCGGAACCTGCGGTAGGTCGGGACGGGGGAAGGGATACACGTCGGCACTCCGATCGTCGGTATCGGTATCGGTATCGGCCGAGCCCTAGCCCAGCCGGTCCAACGCACAGCGGGACCGCTCTCCACAGTCACCAACCTGACCCACCCTGGGAACACCCAACTTCGCTTACCGGCGCAAGAGTTGCGGCGAAAGAGCGGGGCGGAAGGCGATGCCCGCCAACAGGCAGCGGCTCGACGCGACACTAAGGGCGGGACGCTCCTACGGTGTGCCGATCGCCGTGGCGCACCGGTGCTGACCGGGCGCACGACGTGACACCCCTTCGCCCCGCACTGGCGGGACGGCACGGCCCAACCCCAAGGAGCGTCACCTCGTGACCGCCGACAAGAACCGGCTCAAGGAACTCAACGCCGCGCTGCGCACCAAGGCCGCCGAGCTCGACACCATCAGCAACGCCTTCACGATCGAGGACGGCGGAGTCACCGTCTCCACCGAGAAGGCCGCCGCCTTCCGAAAGACCCTCGGCGAGGCCCAGGCGATCAAGCAGCTGATCGCCGACCTCGAGGGCGCCGCCAGCATCGAGACCTTCCTCAACGAGCCCGCCAGCCAGCCCTACGCCCCCCAGGACGCCGCACTCGCCGCCCGCCTCGGCGCCGGACAGGCCAAGAGCCTCGGCCAGCGCTTCCTCGACTCCGACGAGTTCAAGGCGCTCAGCGCGGCCGGCTTCCGCGGCTCGTTCGACGAGATGGTGACCGTCGACGGCCACGCCCTCGACCAGCTCAGCAAGGACATCTTCAGCCGGTCCGCCGGCACCGCCTCCGTCCTCGGCCTCGGCACCCCCGAGCGCCTGGATATCGTCCCCCGCGCCGTCCGGCCCGGGCGCGTCCGCGACCTCTTCCCCTCGCAGACCACCACCGCGAACCTGCTGTACGGCGTGCGGGTCACCGGCTTCACCAACGCGGCCGGCATCATCCCCGAGCGCGCCATGGAGGTGCCGCCCGGCGGCGGAGCGGCGGTGGAGGTGTTCGCGCGGGCCGGCCAGTCCAACCTGACCTTCAAGACGGTCACCTACCCGGTCGCCGAGATCGCGCACACCATGCCGATCCACAAGAACACGCTGGCCGACGAACCACGGCTGCGCGACCTGATCGACAGCGAGATGGTCGACGGCGTGAAGATGGCCGAGGACAACGAGATCCTCTACGGCCCGGGCGGCGACGAGAGGATCACCGGCATCGTCAACACCCAGGGCGTCCAGACCTACGCCCAGGTGGACCCGGACAAGCAGTCCGCCGCCATCCGGCGAGCCGCAACCCGCGCGTTCCTCGCCTACTTTCCGCCGACCGGCATCGTCCTCCACCCCTTCGACTTCGAGGACTTGGAGCTGGAGACCGACAACCAGGGCGCCTACCGTGTCGCAGTCAACGTCGCGGTCGGCGCGCAGAAGGTCGTCTGGCGGCTCGCCGTCGTGGACTCCATGGCGATCAACGAGGGCAAGTTCCTCATCGGCTCGTTCGGGCTCGGCGCCCGGCTCTACGACCGCGAGCAGGTCTCCGTCCAGATCTCCACCGAGAACCGCGACAACTTCGAGCGGGGCGTGGTGACCGTGCGCGGCTCCGAGCGCGTCGGCCTCGAGGTGCCCCGCCCCGAGTCCTTCGTCTACGGCACCTTCAAGGCGACCCCCTGATGGCCGCCCGCAAGCCGCCCGTGAAGGCGGCCGCCAGCACGGCCAAGCCGCAGGACACCCCCGAGGCCAGCCCGCCCGGCATGGAGCTGTCGGCCGCCGCCCCGCTCGAACCGCCGGCGGCGGCCCACGCGTCGGAGCCCGCGCCCAATCCCGAGCCGCCGACGCAGACCGGGATCACCGCCCACCAGCCCCTGGTCATCGACCACATGGAGCTCGTGGGCGAGGACGGCAGCGAGCTGCCGCACGACCTCGCCGAGCTGTTCGACCTGACCCACCCCGAGTGGACCGTCGTCTACCCGCGCCTGCGGATCTACCAGCGCCGCACCTACACCGGCAGTCAGCGGACCGTCACCCAGCTTCTCTACACCCCCGCCCAGTCCATCCCCCGGGCTGAGTTTGACCAGCTTCGGATGGCCCTTGGCTGGGACTGACCTGCCGAAAGCCTGAGCCCGCTCTCTAGCAAGGGGGCGGGCTCAGGCATGCGAAAGGCGCGAGCCTCTTGTTGTGACCCAAGGTCAACTTGGCGTCTTCCGAACAGTCTTCCGTGTTGAACCAGGTCCGCTGGCCGCGCCAGGAAGGTACCTTCCGAGGAGAAACCAGAGGAGGGGCGAGATGGGCCAGTGGCAGGACTTTACGACGGGCGAACGCCTCAAGGTGCTCAGGGGCAAAGAGACACAGGACAGCGTGGCGGCGCGCAGCATGCTGTCCCTGCACACCGTCCGGAAGGCAGAGCAGAACGGCAACGTGTCGCTGCCGACCCTCCTGCGGCTGGCTGAGGCCTACCACACCGACGTCGCCGTGATCCTCGGCCAGCAATCTCCACGGCGGGGCATGAGCCCGGACGACCGGGCAATGCTCCGCGAGCTGTCCCGAACCGTCCACGACACTGCGGCCGGCATCCTGATGGACCCTGCCGAAGGCGTCGCACCCGGCCCTGCAGACCTCGCCGAGGCCGCCTCCCGGATGTGGAGGGTGTACTGGCGGGGGGCCTACACCGACGCCGGTGCCCTCGCCGCGCCATTCCTCCGCTCGGTAGCGCTTTACGCCCATGCCGCTCCAGCGGACCAGCAGGCAGCAGCAAGCGCGCTCCTGTCCGATGGGTACCGGGCAGCCGGCCTGATCGCCAACTTCCTCGGCGCGCGGGACCTGGCCTATGCCGCAATCGGCCACGCCATCCGCTACGCCGACCTGGCGGCCGACCCTGTGCGGAGCTCGATGCTGGGCTCGGCTCGTGCTCGTGTCCTCCTGCGGGACGCCCGAGTAGATCAAGCCCTGCGCGAAGCGGAGGGCGCGGCCGCCCGGAACGAGCCGACCTTCTCCGAGCAGGGGTCGGCGCTTCTGGCGGCCTACGGGAAGAACATCACCTTCGCCGCCGTCGCCGCCTCACGGCTCGGCGACTCCGCCCGCGCGGCAGACCTTCTGTCCCAGGCCCACGCTGTGGCCGCCCGCCTTGGCCGGGACATCTACAGAAACGGGATGCAGTTCGGCCCCTCGTACGCCGGCGCCCAGGCCGTCAGTGTGAACGTGTCACTGGGCAACGCGGGACGCGCGCTGGAGATCGCCGGACGGTTCGACCCGAGCGGGCTTACCCAGGCAGCGCACAACCGAATGATGCTCGACGTCGCCCTCGCGCAGTGTGACGCGCGGCAGTGGGACACCTCACTGGACACCCTCCTCGAGGTGTGTTCGGCTCACCCGGAGTGGTCGCGCCACCAGGCGATCCCAGGTGTCATCATCCAGAGGGTTGGCCACGCCAGCACGAGCCGTATCCGGAAGTTGTCCGCCATCCTGGGCACCTCTCCAACCGTCCGCTAGTCCCTCGGTCTCTGAACCACCTGCATTGGAGCGCACGTTGTCCTACCGCGGCCTGATCCTCGACTTCGCGGGAGTGATGACCACTCCCATTGGGCAGTCGTCCCGGGCCTGGTGCGCTCGCGAGGGGCTGCCTGCGGACACGTGGCGCAGCACCCTGGAGGACGACCCGGTGGGGCGCGCGCTGTACGTGGAGCTGGAGCTCGGCCGGATGCCGCAGGCAGAGTGGAACCGGGGGACTGCGGCGATCATGGGAGTGGAGCCCGACAACCTGATGGGGCGGGCGCACTCCAAGGTGCGGGCCGTCCCTGCGATGGTCGAGCTGGTTCAAAGGGCCCGGGACGCTGGAATCGTGGTGGCCCTGCTGTCGAACTCCTACGGCTTCGACCCCTACAACCCGTACGTCGAGACCGGGGTATGGGACCTGTTCGACGTGCGAGTCATCAGCGGCGAAGAAGGCATCGCAAAGCCCGACGTCGCGATATACCAGCGTGCTCTGGACAGGATGGATCTGCCCGCCGGGGACTGCATCTTCGTTGACGACCACCCGGCGAACCTTGTGCCGGCCGAAGGGCTGGGCATCGCCACGGTGTTCGCCGACGGACCGGAGATTGCAGGAAGAGTCGCACGCATGCTCGACCTCGACCCCGTTGAATGGGCTGCCGCCGCAACCTCGTAGAGGCGACCCACAAAGGACAGTTGACGGAAGGTTGCGGGACTCTTACGCGCCGTATGACTTCGGGCCTGCGTGATCTCTGGAAGTCGTACGGGCCGCAGGTTCACTGAACGCGATGGACCCGTGACAGTAGGGGCATGTCTTCGGAAGTGCCTCAGCCTCGATCTCCGGGCCGTGTCTCGGTCGCGCTCTACATCGCGGCTGCCGACGGTGACCCGGGCGGGGAACTGGCGAACCACTGCCGCCAGTACGCCGACGCCCGTGAATGGGTCATTGCCGCATCCTTCAGTGACGCCGGCCTGTTCGGCGACCTGGACGAGCGCCCGGGCTGGCAGGGCGTCACCGCCTTGCTGCCGGCGGGGCGAGCGAGCGGCATCGTGACGTGGACCCGGTCGATGGTGGCGCACACCCCGGAAGCGTGGAAGCACCTGACGGAGCTCATCGCGGACCGCGGCTCCTTCCTCGCCTCCGGCTCGCTCGACACCCCGGGCCAACGGCTCTACACCGGCGGGGTTCACAGGCTTCCGCCGTCCAGGCCGCGACGCGGCCGCAGCCCGGGGCCGGCCGACGACCCGCTGTGAGTGGTCGACCAGTGAACCGCGCCGTCCCCTAGCCCACGCCTTGGATGACCGTGGTCAACGGCCATCTGGCCCTACTGCCCTAGCACCCGCTTCATCCCAAGTCCACGGCCTCGGAGGAACTGTCATGCGCACAACCAGCACGCAGGTGATCGCCGCGAGATTCTGCGCAGTCGGGCAAGCCCGCCGAGAGATCGTGCAGCTCGTGAAGGACCTCGGCATCACCCTTGAGACCGGCGAGGCGTCCACCGTCGAAGCCTGCCTCTCTGAGCTCATCGCCAACGCCGTCCTTCACGGCTGCGGCGGCGAGGCACAGGATGAGAGCGCCGCGATCACGTACGGCGTGCGGATCCTGCCGAAGGCCGGCCGGATCAGGTTCTGGGTCGCCGACCCCGGCCCCGGCCTGCCGCACCCGACGAAAGCCGGTCCGAACGCCACGAGCGGCCGTGGCCTCGCCCTCGTCGACAGCATGTCCGACGGCCTCGGATGGCAGCCCGGACCGATCGATGAGGCCCCAACGAGTGCCAAGGTCGTCTGGTTTGAGATAGCTGCCTCCTCGCTCGCCCCCGATGGTGAGGGCGCGGTCAGTCGGCTCGAGGGGGAGACGAATGCGGCCGAACAACTGCCCCAGGTTCTGCGACTGCTTACGGGGCTTGTCGCCGGCCACGGTCCGGGCCGCCAGTCGATCCGCAGGAGGACTGCGTTCGGCCGTCGTCTGGGCCTGACACCCGCGCTATCCCAGAGCGCGGCATGAGGGCCATCACGAGGGTCATCCGGCGTTTACGGCCCGGGGGGCCCGGGGGGGGGGGGCCCCCCCGGGGGCCGGGGGGGGGCCGGGGGGGGCCCCCCCCCCCCCCCCCCCCCCGCGGGCCGCCCCCCCCCCCCCGGGCGCCCCCCCCCCGGCGGGGTTCGCCCCGGCCGGGGGGCCCCCGGGGGGGCCCCCCCCCCCCCCCGGCCGGGGGGGGCCCCCGGGGGGCCCCCCCCCGGGGCCCCGGGCCACCCGACAGCCCAACCCGAGCGTGTTCACGCGCCAGCGGCCCTGGGTACCCACCGAGCCGTTCTGGTGCACCGTGACCGCCTACTACAGCTCAGGGCACCCTTTACGGCTGTGGAGCGGCGGAGCCCCGGACGTGCGCCTGGCCACGCGTGAGTTGCGGAGGCAGGTCGAACGCCTGGTAGCTCAGCTCGAACTGCCCGACGACAGCGCGCCGGTGGCGTGGCTCGGGAGCCATGCGAGCGCCGGCCGAACGATGGACGACTTGGCTGCCGGCCGCAGCCACGCCGTCACCTTCACCCACGGCCACGTGACCTACGTCCTCACGGCTGCCACCAGCGACGGCACGGAGCAACGCCTGCCCGGTCGCGGAGTCCCCTGCCCCGCCTGACCCAGGAAGGACGAGCGCGATGCTCACGACAGCCCCTCGGCGCCCCCACCCTGCGCCCGCCCACGTCCTTGGCGCGCGTTGGCTCGCATCGGCCAACCGGCAGGCCGCTACCGCGTTCACGGAATGGCGCGCCGGCCAGTTGGCGGCGATCGAGACCGGCCGCCGGTTCAACGTCGTTCGCGTCACCGACCAGCGCCTCGGTATTGCGGCGCTCCAGGACATGCAGCTGGCCGGCGTCGTGGTCGGCCCCGTCCTGCTCAACCGCCCTCGGCACGCTGTCGAGTTTCTGATCGCCCTGCGCCAGGGTGAGCACTGGCAGATGCGGGACTTGGAGCTGATCGCACGAGCCGTGGACGGTTCGCCGGCGGTCACGGTAGCGATGCCCGCCCCGGGCCTGCCCCGTACTCAGGGCAGAACCTGGCTGGTCCCGCCCGACGGCCGCCAGTTCCTGACCCACCCGCACAACCTCGCCAACGCGCTACGCCGAGCCCGCACCCAGCTGCGACGGCCCCCCGCACGGCGTCCCTGAATCCCCCGTCCCGACCAGTTGGCGGCTCCACTGGCCGGGACGGGGCTGCACCCCGGTCCCCACAACCCCCGAGGACCGGGGGCGGGCCTGGCCAACTCCGACAGGCCGACCCGCAGCCGGCGGTCCCCGGGCGCGAGCGCGCGCCCGCGAAACACGCAGCGCCCCCCCGGGGACCCGCCGGCCCCACTCCTTCAACCATCCCGATAGGCCCAAGGACAGAGACCATGCTCGTTGACACCACGTCGTTCCGACCACGAGCACTGCTCCCCGCCGAGCGGGCCCGAGTCCTCGCACAGGCGGCGATGAAACCCGGACAGGCAGGGGCGAACGCGCGGGGCCGGCACAACGTGGTCTCCAGCCGCGGACTACCGACGCTGTGGACCAAGGACGTGCAACTGCGACCGGTCATCATTGCCGTCCCCGAGGAGAGCGAGCTGCAGTTCCTCCCCAGCCTCCTCGACGGGTTCCTTCAGGTCGGACCACCACGTCTGCCTGAACACCTCGCGCCCGTGCTCGTGCTGTGCCTGCCCACCAGCGCTTCCCCGCTCTGGTTGCACGCCGAAAGCGACGTGATCGTGGCGTCGGCGTGCGACCTCGAGGAGCGGCCGGTCCTGCTCGCGGCCGCCGATCTGTTCCTCGCCAGCTCAGCGGAGACCACCCGCGCGGTCCATGAGGCAATGGCCACCGCCCTGCCAGTGATCGGCACAACCGGTGGAAGCCTGGAACGGGAGATCACGACCGGCGGCCACGATGCGAACGGCTGGCTCGCGGACCGAGGGGACCCCAATGCCCTCGCCCGCGCGATCGTTCAGGCGTGTCTGTACCGGCCCGAGCGGATGCGACGCGGCACGGCAGCCGCCGAACAAATCCGCAGCCAGGCCCGGCGCGACAGCAACGGCCAGCCCTCCCAGACTTCCTTGTCCTCGCCGCGTCCAACTGCCCGGTTCGGCAGCGGCAGAGCGTGGGGATCGAGGGGGCCCGCCCGTTCGGGCAGCAGCACGAGGCCCCGCCCAGCCAGGCTCGTTGAACCCGGCGCGTACCGACACGAAGGGGAGCCCCTCTTGAACACCACTCCGCCCGATTCTGACTCCCCGCAGGCCCTGCGCGCCGGCCTCGTCAAGCAGCTGCGCGACCAGGGCGCGATCCGCACCGACCGGGTCGCCGACGTCATCGGCCTGGTTCCCCGGGAGCTGTTCGCCCCCGAGGCGCAGCTTGCCGACGCCTACGACCCGAAGCGCGCCGTGGTCACCAAGCGAGACCGGGATGGGCTGGCGCTCAGCTCCGTCTCGGCCGCCGACGTGCAGGCGTTCATGCTCGAGCAGGCGAACCCGCAGCCGGGCGAGAAGGTGCTGGAGATCGGCTCCGGCGGTATGAACGCCGCCTACCTCGCCGAACTCGTCGGCCCCGACGGCACCGTGACCAGCATCGACATCGACCCTGAGGTCACCGACCGGGCCCGGCGGCTCCTTGCGGAGGCCGGCTACGAGCGGGTCCACGTCGTCACCACCGACGGCGAGTTCGGCGTCCCGGACCGGGCCCCGTTCGATCTGATCGAGGTCACGGTCGGCGTGCCCGACATCCCGCCGGCCTGGTTGGAGCAGCTGACGCCCGGCGGGCGGATCGTCGTCCCGCTGCGTGTCCGCGGCCTGATGCGCTCCTTCGTCCTGGTCCGCGAAGGCGACCACCTGGTCAGCCGCGGCTACGAGCTGTGCGGCTTCGTGCCGATGCAGGGCGCCGGGGAGCAGCGCGAGCGCCTGGTGCTGCTGCACGACGTGCCGAACGAGGAGGTCGGGCTGCGCTTGGACAACGGCGACCAGGTCGATGTCGAGGCTCTGCGCGCGGCGCTGTCCTCACCCCGCCAGGAGGTGTGGTCGGGGGTCACGGTCGGCGGAGAGGAGCCGATCGACGACCTCGACCTGTGGCTGGCCGCCGCCCTGGATGGTCACGCCCGGCTGACCGCCACCGTCGGCGCGCGCGACAAGGGCCTCGTCGCGTCCGCCTCGCCCCTCGATCTCGCCACGCTCGTGGCCGGCAGCACCTTCGCCTACCGCACCGTGCGAGCCGTGGACGAGAGCCGGACCCGCTTCGAGCTCGGGGCGTTTGGCCACGGCCCGGCCGCCGCCGCAGCCGCCGCCGGGCTGGTGAAGGAGATCCGCTCCTGGGACCAGGACCACCGGGGCGGCCCCGGCGCCCGCATCGAGGTCCACCCCGCCGGCACACCCGACGACCGACTCCCGGCGGGCCGCGTGGTCGACAAGACCCACACCCGCATCACGATTTCCTGGCCCGGCAAGCAGCCGTAGACCGGCAAGGCCAAGGGCCAGGTTGGCACCACCCGTCATTCCGTCAACTCCACAAGGAGGAATCGCACATGAAGAACACGCAGATCAACGACTTCGAGCTGGACGTCACGCTCGTCGAGCAGGGCCCGGTCATCGCCGAGCTGATGAGCAGCACCGACGACGGCTGCGGGCAGACCTGCGCGAGCGCCTGCTCGAACAGCACCTGCGTCGCCTGACCGAGCGGAGTGCCGAGGCCCAGCCGGGCCCCGGCACTCCGGGTGATCCGACCATCCGACGTAGAACATGGGGGTAGGGATGTTCCGGGCCGTAGACGCGGTTCTGCTGCGAGCCGCCGCCAACAGCGAGACGACCGCCGGGCCATGGCCGGACCTGAGCGGCGAAGACCCGCCGGACGGCGCCGCGTGGCAGCGGTGGCTGGCCGACCCGTGCTCCTCACCCCGCCGTGACCTGCGGGCTCATGCGCTCATCGGGACTTTGAACAATTATTTCGATCCCAGTCGCACAGAAGAACCCCGAGGGCGTCGTGTCAAAACCGACGGATGCGGCGGTCCGTCTTTAGCGGGCCCACGGCTACAGGTCGTGTTCCTTGCCAAGCCAACTAAAGGCTTTCAGAAGGACACTTATCGCCGTCTCTATCAAAGTAGCGAATGCTTCTTCTGTGTATTCGGCATGGCCATCCATATCAAAGGACCATGATAGCCATGCGGGTGCATCGCCATCCGGGAGCACTACGGCGGCGGCAGGTCGTCGAAACCGGAAGTTCCATGCATTTGCGGCGCCAATAGCTCGCGGTATGTGCTCCTCCTGGAGGTAGCGGTCGTCAGTGGCTGTGAGATTTATCCATCGCCCCTCGGGAGCCAGTTTGATTTGAACAACGCGATCGGCCCCCCCGAAATGGAAATACAATGCACCGTCATCCTCTGTGTGCAGGTGATAATTCTCCCCTCCTGCCCATTTGGTTACCATTTCCTTCCAGTGATCCCCAAGGAGCATCGGTTGTTCCTCCACCCATCATTCACCTGGCCCGAGACAGGAAGGCGCCGGAAACGCTATGGCGCAGTTGCGAGAGTCGTCAAACCGGCCCAGTGCCAGGGAGTGCCCTGATCGTCTGGGGCGTGAGTGCGAATATAACCCCGTTGCGCCTCCCGTAGCGAGTGGGATGCTGCCTTTCCCGTAGCCATATTGCGGTAGCATGAAGCAAGGAGTGCACCCGTGGCGTAACTTGGCACCGAATATAGCGCCGCAATAATTGAAGTGGCACCCCGAGTGAGAGCTACCGTCGGTAGCCCAATCGGTTCCTCTCCAGGGGCGAATTCGAGATGTCCCGCCCAGCACGCCCCAAGAACCACACTTGGGGGCATGCGAAGATTGAGCAGCCCGGCGGCTGACAGTGGAAACGTCGATGTGAGCCATAGACTGTGGGCCAATCCTGATTGACCGTCCCCGTGTGCGGAAAGCACTCCCAGGCGGTATTTCTGGCCATTTCTGAGCTTGCTCACCAGCTCTTTGGGGTCAGTCTCTTCGTCCAGACGCCCCGCTGGATAGTCTCCGATGAGTTGTCTCCGCTCGAGATCCGCGCCCTCAATGCCATGCAGATAGATGATGGCACGGCTAGGGCTGTCATCTTCGACCGTTTCCTCGATACCGACGCTCGACTGGATCATGCGCAAGGATGGGAGCAGGCTAAGCGCGGCGTAGTCGATCAGAAATCGGTCACCGAGGGCGAGAGCCGCGAACGGCAGCCCCCATAGCTCTCGCGAGGGCACGATGAAGAGAGTTGGTGGTGGCTCATCGCCGTCTGGGTCAATGCTGGCCAGGTAAGCGCGCAGCCCAGCTGGCATCAGTCGCTCACCCAACTCCGTTCGCCATGGATGCGAAGGGTCAAGCAGCAGAAGTTGCCCCGCACCCTGGTCGCCTTCCGAAGCTGTCAAGGCAGTGAGCCATTCCACCTGCCTTCGTTCCAGTGTGTGAAGTTCTATCTGTGGAGCCATGGCGGCATCTGGCGGGACCCACACCGTCGCCAACATTCTGCCGCCCGGACCTTCGCCCTCGTAGTGGAACAAACTAAGCACGAGCGCGTGGGCGTGCGCTGGCAAACGGCTCCGCAGCTTATGAACATCAACTGGATCGGGGGCGAATGCCTGCCGGAAGGCGTTACCAACCAGTGTCGCCAAGTCCGCGTAGAGTCCCTTGATTCTCCGCACGTATTTCTCGCGAGCATCTTCCAGTTCGGCCGGGTCCGGAACTGGCATCCCGCTCAGACCTTCTGGCGGCGGATCGAAGACAGCGGCGGCGGCCGCTTGCACATCCTCCAGTTCGGCCAACACCTGGCGCACGTGGACAGGTGCCTCTTTCTCCGTGGTGTGGAGATGTAGCAGTGCGGATATAGCCTCCCCCCGCCCGATCTCAGCAATCTCTAGTCCCGCATACCCGTCCTGGCGCAAGGAGGCCAGGGAGAGCGCTAGCCGATCCCAACTGCCAGTCCCGGCAAGGTAGCGGGCACGGTATGCGGCACTACCAAGGCGAACCCGAAGATATTCTCGGGCCCGTATAGCCTCCAGTGCCGGTTCCAGTGCCGCTGGCCATTGCTCCCGTGGCCCAGCCATGATGGCCTTAGCAGCGAGCATGTGGGCTGATGCTACAGTCGGTACGCTCCCTGCCCCCTTGGCTAGCCGCAGTGCCCGCTGAGCAAAGTGATAGGCCTCTTCCGGATTCTCTTCAAGCGCAAGCTCACCAAGTAGATGGTGGAGGTTTGCCTGCGTCACGAGATCATCGGATGCCTCGGCAAACGCTAAGCCCCGACCGCAGTGCCAACGGGCTTCCTGAGCGTTGCCCGTACCCACCAAATCACCTATTAGGAAGTGGGCAACACCGAGGGCCTGAGGGTCCTCCAAGGCTGCGGCAACCGCCTGGGCTCGTTCCATGTGCGACCGAGCCTCTTGCGAATCCCCATTTCGGTCGGCCAGAACGCCCAGAAGAAGGTGGATGCGGCCTTGCACGCTCAATGATTCGGCCGTCTCAGCCCGTTCTGCGGCTAACAGCAGCCAGCGTCGGGACTCGGCGTCATCGCCTCGCTCGAGAGCTATCTCGCCGAGAAGGTGGAGGCTGCGTCCCTGGCCCTCGACGTCCTCAGCTCGCTCCGCCAGAAGAAGTGCCTGCGTGGCGTGATCGTGCGCGAGGCGGAGATTGCCCTCCCCTTCCGCGAGCTGGCCAATCAGGTAGTTTACACGTCCCTGTCCCTGCACATTGCCTGTCGCCTCGGCAAGTGCGAGGGACTGGTTGGCGTGGGCGTGCGCAGCGCGGAAATCGCTACGGCCGTGTGAGACCTGGCCGAGCATGTAGTGGGCATTTTGTTGGCCTAGTAGGTCGCCGTTTGCTTCAGCCAGCTCAAGTGACTGCTGCAGGTGCTCTAACGCAAGCTCGTGATCTCCACGTTGCAAAGCCCAGTCACCCAGTAGATAGTGGGCGTTACCTTGCTGGAACAGGTCTCCATTCGCGGTTCCTATCTGAAGGGAATCTTCAAGGAGCCGCGAGGCCTGATCCATGTCTCCCCGCTGCATGGCTAGCCAGCCAAGAAGTAGGAGCGCCTGCCCTCGCAATATGTCAGAACCGTCTCCCAGCCTGAGCGCCTCCTCTGCGTGACGTTGTGCGCGCGCCAGATTCCCTCGTTGATGAGCCAGGTGCCCCAGCACCCGGTGGGCAAGACTCTGGCCGGCCTGGTCTTTGGCCAGTTCAGCAAGCATTAGAGCCCGCTCTGCATGTGCCTGTGCGCGCGCGAGGTCTCCTCGCAAGTCGGCCAGGGATGCGAGCTGTTGATGCACGTATGCCTGATGTCCTGGGAGGTCACGGAAAAGCGGAAGTGCCGCAGCCGCAGCCTGAGCAGCCGTATCCAGACTGCGACCAGCCTCGTACAGCTCGTACGACAGCTTGATCAGCGCCATGCCGCGATCCCGAGGTGGTTGCCCACCGCGCGCCATCAGCCGGTATAGGCGGGTCACATCCAGCGGGTGCTCACCCGCACCCTCGCCGTTGGTAGTCATGTCCACCTCCGAGATTGCAGCCCCGGTGGAGGGGGAGGGCTTAACGGCGTGTGTGTGCGGGTTGGTCCGCCACCCATCGTCAGCCGGCAGTGTCGCGGCGCCACCGACCTATATGCGCTAGTGATCCACTTCTAGAGTAGTTTCACCCTAGCTAGCCGCAACTCGGGGTTGCCCGGATGCGAGTCGTAGTGCGGCAGGGTTGCGTCTTCTTCAGATCTTCCCGTGCCCATGGGCCGTAGGTGTGCGACCGCAGTGATCACGTGTTGGCCACTGGGCCGAGGGGATCGACCCTCCATGAGCGGAGACCCCTATGCCGGCAGAAGCGAGCGTTGCTCCTGTTCGTGCTGGCCCCTGAATTGTCCCTCGAAGGTCACCCGTCCAACGTTGTCCGGCCGAACGGGCTACCTGCACGGCGCGTCATCTCTGACCTTCGGGAAAGCCCTTCGATTGCACACAATCCTGGGACATGGTCCTATCCAATGGGTGCTTGAGGATCGGCAGCATGACCGATGACGTAGTCCGTGACAGAGTCCTCGACGCGGCGCGAGCGCTACGTGGTGACCTGGAGGGCGTGTTTGGTCCACTTGAGCAGCACCCCGAAGCGGTTGCGCTTGATGAGCGGCTTGCTGCATTGCTGTCGGCCTCAGGCGCTGGCGCGGAGGTCAAAGAAGAACTACGTGATCTCCTTCTCTCGCAAGTGGAGACTCGGGGCTGGTTTCTCGGGTTCCTGAGTCACGGCATTCCACCGGACCTGGTAGCCACCCGTGCGTCTGGCAGTCCGGCGGGGGCCGGCGCACCGCCGGTGGGGGGAGGTGGACCGCCAGGCCTGGGGGAGCCGGTACGAGCTACGCGGTTTTGCTGTCCCCTGGGAGACCTGGTCTGGTATCAACGTTCAGTGGGGCAACGAGTACCTGAATGCCGTACTCATAATCTTGAGCTTGGTCCGTGCTGACCGAGCTGTGGAAGGGCATCGGCGGGAGGTTAGCTGATCGGTTCCTCGGATTGGCCACCCCTGCCGTCCTCTTCTGGCTGACAGGACTTGCAGCCTACGCATGGGCGCAAGGCGACACCAGGGCCGTGCAGCGGGCTGCGCGTTGGTTCGATGCACGGCCTGTGCTGGTGCAGATCATCATCATCGTAGCGATTCTTGCGGCGGTCACTGCGACTGCCATCCTCGTTGCTCAGCTCAGCAACCCCTTCTTGCGTTTCCTTGAGGGCTACTGGCCGAGCCTGGCGGCTCCCGTACACGCCTTCTTCGTCTCAAGGCAGAGCACCCGCGTCACCGACTGGGACAGCGAGTGGCAGCAGCTTCAGCAAGCGGTGCAATCTGGAACAGCCTCCCCGTCGCAAGTGGATAGAGCGTTGGCTCTTGAGCGGTACTTGCGGGAGTATCCAGCTGATACGGCCCGGCTACTCCCCACCAGGCTCGGCAATATTCTTCGCGCCGCTGAGCTCCGACCGGTGACTCACTACGGATTGGACGTCGTGCATTGCTGGGGGGCGCTCTGGATGGCCCTGCCTGACCACCCACGAGGCGAACTCACAACAGCACGAGCTTCCCTGGATTCAGGAGTTCGGTCCCTCATCTGGTCTCTGCTAATCCTGTGCTGGACACCCCTCGCATGGCCAGCCGCGCCAGTCTCAGCTGCTCTTGCTGCAGCAATCTGGCTGCTGGTATTGCCGAATCGTGCGCGTCTATACGCGACCGTCTTGGAAGCGGTCGTCCACGTGCACCGCCGCACGCTCTACGATGCGCTGCTCTGGCCACCGCCTCGTACACCCGCGGACGAACCAGCAACGGGAGCTGCTGTAACGCAGTACATCTGGAGAGGATCGGCAGGCCATCATCCAAACTTTCGGACTCCTTGAGCAATGGTGTGATCCGCTTTGTGAGGCATCCGATCTTAGGAGCTTTGGCCTCGGATAGATGTTATTGGTGCAGAGAGTGTGCGAATGAACTGAGGTTTCACTCTGCGGTTTGACTAGGGCTGTTTCAAAGTCCCGATGAGCGTATGCTTCCGGAGGTCGCGGCGGGGTGATGAGCGCGGGTCAGCCAGTAGCGAATGCAACGAAGCCCCGGTTGAACGGGGTGGCCTTACCAAGTCTCGTACTGCCAGCGAAGCTCCTATCTCCTGTCCAGTGGTCGGGGCAAGGTCGCTCTTTGTGATGTTTATTCAGGTCAAGGCCCTGCATTCCTTGCAGGCTACGTAGCGTGTGAGGCGGTGGATGATGTCCTTATTCTGTGCTCTATGTGGAGCGCCGGGCGACGTACTCGCGGGCGCGATGGTCATGCCGCATGCGGACGTCCGCGATACGGTAAAGAGCGGTGTTGGCGGACCGGTTGCCTCCATGGTTCACAAGCTTTACGGGGCTGGTGCCAGAGTCGGAATGGTTGGGCCAGATAAGATGAAAAGCCTAGCGGCGGAACTAGTTCAGCAAACCTGCAGGACGCCAGGAGACCTGGGGCGGAGTCGAACTGGCAATTTTGGGCTGCCGCCCTCAATGTGACGCTGACAGAATTCCAGGAAAGGCTAAATAGGTCTTCATGGAGCTCCCCGGCTCCGGAAATTAGTAGTCGTAAGCCCCGCGCTCCGGCGGGCTTTGGTGGAGGCGAGCCAGCAGGGCGAGACGGGCGCGGGAGGGACCCGCGTGGCTGGTCTGTGAGAGGGGCGGTGGCCGGTCGGGACGACACAAGTCCCCGCGCTACCTAACGTCGGTGCTCTCCACACCGCCCGGAAGCCGATGAAGGAGGATGACGGTGGAGCTGCTTGTTACGGCGGAGAGCGTAGCCCAGCGCCTCGGTTACCCGGTGCCCATGACTTCGGAGGTCCGCCGACGGGTCGAGATCGCCGTCGAAGACGCGCAGGACGCCCTCGTAGCCCACCTTGGTCGCGCGCTGATACCCACCGAATACACCGAGACCGGTGTGCACACTGGCCCCGACGGCTGGATCTTGCGCCACGCCCCCGTCGTTACCGTCCTGTCCGCGACCCTGGAATTCGGCTCTCTCCCCGGCCCGTTCAGCACGCCCATCTACACCGTCCGGTACCTGGCAGGTATCGACGCCCGCTCCATGCCGGAAACCGCCCCGCTGCGCCTGTGGCTGCGCGCCACTGCGTGCCACCACCCGCTGCTGGCCGACGCACCCACCCGCCAGCGCCGCATCTCCTCCGCCTCCGTCGAGGGCCAGTCCGTCACCTACGACACCGCCGCTGAACCGCCCGCCCTGCTCGCGCCCCCAGACTTGGCCACGACGGACCGATGGCGCCTGCGCGGCCGCCGGGTCTACCAGGCCCCCGTACGGCCCACCCCGCCCGGACTCACGGTCCCCGGCATTCCCGGCACGGGCGGCCTGTGATGGCCGTCCTGCTCGCAGACCGGCAGCTCGGCGTGCGAACCCGCGGCACGCCCGTGCTCGACGCCTACGGAGACGAGACGACCGGGCCGCCCGGGGCCCTGCGCGGGCCCTGGCCCGGCCGCGCTCAGCCCCACACCGACGACACCTGGCTCCTGGCCGTGGACCCGCGGGCGGGACTCCTGCTCGTCGGAGACATCGTGGCGGAGCCGGCCACCGGCGCCTCGTGGACCGTGCTGACGGCCGACGAGCTGCGCAACGCGGAGGACCCCGAGCTCACCTACGTGCGGGTGACGGCCCGGCCGCGGGCCGCAGACGGCACCCGACCGGAAGGACACCCCTGATGGCACGGCTCGAACTCCCCGCCGACATTGCGGACCAGCTGGCCCCACTCCTGGCCCGGCACGCCGAGCGCCTGGCGGAAGAGGTGGCCGTCGAAGCCCGGCGGCTGGCGCCTGCCGCGAAGACCTGGCACACACGTGAAGACGGGCAGGCGCGGCCCAGTCACCGGGACGCTGACGGCCAGACCCGGCCTGCTCCGGTGCCGTTCAAGGTCGGCGATGCCGTGCTCGCTGGCCCCCGTGACCCGAGCGGGCCGATCGAGGAGACTGCCGGCTGCCGATGCACCGTCACCGAGGACCCGGAGGCCGTCGCCGCGTCCATCAACGCGGGCAAGGCCGCCATTCGCGGCTCGCGTGCCGAGGTCCAGGTCGTTTGCGACTTCCTGGGTGCCGCCGATGCCGAGTTCGCGCAGGGCGAGGGAACGCACTTCATGAGCAGGGCCGCCGCGCAGGTCGCCACCCGCCACCGCTGACCGCACCCGCAAGGCCCGACGGCCGTGCCTCATCCGGCACGGCGGGACGGTAGCCGTCTCGGCTTGCTTTCCTTCGGCGGGTCATCCCGTCCCGTCCTGAAGGAGCCCCCATGGCCAGCAACGTCCGGATCACCCTCGCCCACCACCTGACCCGCGGCGGCGCGGACCTGGCCCCCGGCGACGAGATCGAGGTGCCGCACCACGAGGCCAGGCAGCTCATCGCCTCGGGGTACGTGGCTGGCGCCGACCCGTCCGACCCGGAGGCCGTAGCGAAGGCCCTGGCGCCCGAGCCGTCCCGCAAGCAGCTCGCCGCTAAGCCTCCGGCGGACAAGGCCGAGGCCAAGCCGAGTGCGTGATCTCGCCTCCCTCGACGCCGAACTCCTCGTGGTGGACTGGCTGTCCAACCACGAGGCGATGACGGGCGTGCTGGGCGGTAAGGGTCGGGTCGGGGCGCGCAACGCACCGCCCTACCCGCGTATCCGCATCACGCAGATCCCCGGCGGCGCCGCCGCCGGCTGGCGCTGGCTCGGGACGTTCCACATTCAGGTGGAGGCCCTGGGCGATCTCGACCGCTCCACGGGCCGGCCCGCGCTGCGTCTGGCGTTCAGCACGGCGGTGAAGGCGTTGCACGAACTGACCGTGCGGCCCGCGTTGCCGGGACAGCCGGTGGTGACCGCCGTGCAGGCCCTGTCGACCGGCGGGTGGCTGCCCGAGCCGACCGGGCAGGGCCGGTACCTCGGAGTGGTGGCGCTGACGGCCCATCCCGCCGCCGGCTGAATCACGGGATTTCGCGAGTTCTGCGACAGCCCTACGCGCGCGGGCAAGGGGCCGCCCAGTCGAGGCGGGGACGGCGCGACGCTACGGCCGGCGGGCGCCTACGGTCCGGCACACCTACCGGTCCGCCCCGAGGAGAGATCGTTCGTGCCTACGGAGAGCATGTTCGTCGCCCAGATGGCGCGGCTGTACCTGGCGGTGCCGGGTACCGTCGCGCCCGCCGATCCGATCGTGGCCATGCCGGCCGCCTGGAAGGACGTGGGCTTGTTCAAGCCCGGGTCGCTGGAGTGGAACACCGATCCGAAGTTCGAGGAGATCAAGTCTCACCAGCTTCGGTACGCGGCCCGCACCATCCAGACTGAGGACGCGGCGACGGCCAAGGTCGAGCTGCAGGAGTGGAACGCCACCAACATCGTCGCGGTGTACGGCGGTGGCGCGGTCACCAGCGTCACTGCGGGCGGGAAGACGTTCTACCGGTACACGCCGCCCGCCGTGGGCGGCCGTAACCAGTTCGCTGCGGTGATCGAGCTGATCGACGGGGCCAAGCACTACCGGCGGATCGTGCCGCTGTGCGAGCAGGTGGCCTCGGTGAACCAGAAGTTCCCCAACGACGCGGAGTCCACGCTGCCGCTGGAGCTCAAGGTCATTGGCGGCGCCGTCGGCGACCCCTGGTACGACCTCACCGACGATCCCGGGTTCGCCCCGGCGGCCTGACCGTCCTTCCTGCCAACGAAGTTGGCGTTCTTGCTGCTGTGCCCATAGGCGGCTCGTACACCTACTGTGGTGTGTGTCAGCCCGGCCGCCCTACCCCCCCAGGGTGGGCCTGGCTGGATTCCGCGAAGCCCCGGCCCACCCCCCGGCCGGGGCTTCGCTGTGCCCAGCACCGGCCGCCGCCCCTGAGGCGGGCCGGACCACAACAGGCATGGAGAGGAATTATGGAACTGCCCTACCCGGAAGGGACGTTCGTCCGGCTGGACGAGGAGGCCGGGTACACCCGGTTCGGCACGTTCATGCAGCTTGCGCCGGGCTGGTACGGCATCCAGCAGCGCCCGGGCGGCCGGGTCGAGGCGATCGCGCTCGGAAGCGCACGGATCCGGCCGTGGGCCCGACGGCGGGTGAGGGTCTTCTACACCGAGTCGTGCATGTGCGAGTGGGGCCGTGCGGCCCCGGCTGGCGGTGGTACTCGGAGACCGACGGGTGGGCCGGGAGGGACGAGTGGCGGGAGCGGCTGTACCCCACGCAGTCCGAAGCGCTGGGAGCCGCGCTGGAGTGGCTGCGCACCGAGTAGCCGGCCCTGAAGCCCGCGTAGGCCGCTGTCAGCGGCCGATCTGCACCCGGGAGGGGGTCACGCCAGGCGTGGCCCCCTC
The DNA here is from genome assembly GCF_044457565.1 of Kitasatospora sp. NPDC050543. Classification (NCBI taxonomy): domain Bacteria; kingdom Bacillati; phylum Actinomycetota; class Actinomycetes; order Kitasatosporales; family Streptomycetaceae; genus Kitasatospora; species Kitasatospora sp. NPDC050543. The sequence goes on from NZ_JBITGZ010000022.1 coordinate 93,625, forward strand.
CGCCGCGTTCACCGGCCGCCTCGTCCCGTACCCGGCCAGCGTCTCGGGGCGACGCTAACCCCGGCCCGCTCCTAGCGTCTGCGGCGATCACTCGCCCGACAGACCGAGGAGCCCTGAATGCCCGGGATCGATCTGGACGCCGCACGCAAGCGCCGTCTGGCCGCCGCCGCCGACAAGGCGCGCGCTGCGAAGGCCGAGTACACCGTCGGGGAGGAGCCGATCCTCCTCGGCGGCGCCCAGGTGGCCGTCCTGCCGGCCGAACTGCCCCTGGAGGTGTGGCAGCCTCTGGTCGGCATCCCGTACCTGCCGCTGCTGCTGCGCAAGCTGGTGGAGGCCGCCCAGTCGAAGGGCGAGCAGCAGGCGGAGGCCGCCGGCCTGATCGTGGATGTGCTCGGCTCCGAGCCCGGCCTTCCGTCCGACCTGATCGCCGCTGCGGGGGAGATGGGCCGCCGCCTGCTTGGTGAGGACGGCTACGGCCGGCTGATGGCCGAGCGGCCGAGCCACTCCGATGTGCTGGAGCTGGTGCGCTACTCCTGGACGAAGTACATGGGCGGGGGTGTCGGCCTGGGGGAACTCATCGGGCCGTCCGAGACGCCTTCGAACGCTGGGACGACCTCGAAGCCGACCTCCAGCGCTTCTACCACCTCGACGCCCGGGGCGTCTGGCGACGGCCCGGTGACCCTGGATTCCTCGGCACCCGCCGCCTCCTGACCCTGATGCGGGGACTGCCGGCTGAGGCGCTGCTGCGCCGTGACGCCGGCGAAGTCGGCTCCGATCGTTGGGGCCTGACACAGGAACTCCTTGCGCAGGCCGTCGAGCTGATTTCGGTGATGGCGGCGGAGCGCCGTCTGCGGCAGCCGGTCGAGCTGCCCCGTCCGGCCCAACTGAGGGCCGGCCACACGCAGGGACACGACGCGGACGGGATTGCCCGTGCGGTCGCTGTCCTGCGCGGCACTACCAGGAAGGCGCCCCGCGGTGGCGGATGAGATCGACTCCGGTCGCCTGGTCGTTCAGGTCGCCGCTGATTCATCCGGGTTCGCGCAGGACGCGCGGGCCCGAGTGGATGCGGCGACGCGCAACCTGCGCGCGCGGGTGCGGCTGGAGCCCGACACCACCGGGCTGCGCCAGCGGGTGCAGGCCGCCGCCCAGGCTGCCCGCGCCCGGATCAAGGTCGCGGTCGATGCCGACACCTCGGGCCTGGCCGAGAAGATCCGGGCCGCGACCGCCCGCGCCGCCTACGTGCGGGTGGGCGTCGCGTTCGACACCGGCAACCTGCGCCGCCGAGTCGAGGTGGCCGTCGAAGCTGCCACCAACACGGTCAAGGTCGGCCTCGACGTCGACACCACCGGGCTGCGCTCCCGCGTGCGGGCTGCGCTGGCCGGCCTGTCCGTCAACGTCCGGGTCGAGGTCGACACGACCGCCGCAGCCGCGCGCGTCGCCGCGTTCCGCACGACGGCGGGCCGCCCGCTGGACATCCCGATCAACACCGGCGGAGGCGGCGCGGGCGGAGGCCTCGCCCAGGCAGCCGAGGGACTGGGCTCCACCATCGCCGGGCTGATGCGCCTGCCCGCCATGGCATCCGGCGCGCTCGCGCTCGGCCAAGCCCTCACCCAGGCCGCCGCCGGCCTCTTCGCCATGGGATCGGCCGCCGCCCCCGCGGTCGGACTGCTCGGCGCGCTCCCCGTCGCGATGAGCGCCGCCGCCCAGGGCGCCGGCACCATCCTGGCCGCGTTCAGCGGAATCGGCGCCGCGGTGAAGGCTCTCGGGCAGGCGGACACCCAGTCTGCCGGAGCCTCCAGCGCCGCCGCGCAGGCACGGCAGGCCGCCGCCGACCGTGTTGCCGACGCCCAGCGCCGCCTCGGCGCGGCGCAGCGTGACGCCGACGATCAGGCCCTGAGCGGAGCCGAGCAGGTCGCGCAGGCGCGCCGCCGCCTCGCGGACGTCCAGGAGCAGGCTGCCGCCGCTGTGGCCGCCGCCGACCGGCAGCTGGCGGCCGCCGAGCTGACGGTCACCCGCGCCCACCAGGCGGCCACCCGCGCGCAGGAGGCGCTGAACGACGCCCGCCGCGATGCTCAGCGCTCTCTGGAGGACCTGAACCGGGACGCCGCCCGCGGCCCGCTGGAGGAGCAGAAGACCCTGCTCAGCCTGGAGCGTGCCCGCTCCCGGCTCAACGAGGTCAACACCTCGCCGTTCGCGTCCGAGACCGACCGGCGCGAGGCGCAGATTGCCTTCCAGGAGGCCACCAACCAGCTCGAGGACGTCCGGGTCCGCAATCAGCGGCTCGCCGAGGACGTCAAGAAGGCGAACCAGGAAGGCGTCGAGGGCAGCGACCAGGTCACCGCCGCCAAGCAGGAGCTGACCCGAGCCCAGGAGGCGGAGCAGGACGCCGTCCGGGGCGTCCAGGACGCGGAGCAGCAGGCAGCCCGCGCCCGCGTCGAGGCCGTCCGGGAAGTCCAGGACGCCCACACCGAGCTTGACCGCACCCTTCGCGATGCGGAACGCCAGCAGAAACGTTCCGCCGAGCAGATAGCGGACGCTCAGCGGGACGTCGCGCGGGCTCTGCGGGACCAGACTCAGGCGCTGACTGCCGGCGGCACGGCGGCCAACGCGGCCGCCGCCGCGCTCGACAAGCTGTCCCCGGCCGGGCAGCGATTCGCCCGATTCCTCCAGGGCACCGTCCAACCGGCCCTGCGCGGGCTGCGGGACACCGCGCAGGAAGCGCTCCTGCCGCCGCTGGAGACGGCCATCACCCGCGGCATGCAGCTGCTGCCGATCTTCAACAGCGCTCTCGCCCAGACCGGACAGGTACTCGGCCAGGTCGCAATCCGGGGCGCAGAGATGGTCACCTCCGGGCCTTGGCGCGCGGACCTGGCACATATCGCCGCGACCAACACGCGGGTCATCGCCTCGCTCGCCACCGCCGGCCTGAGCGCGGCCGATGTCCTTCGAAACATCACGGTCGCGGCCGGCCCGCTGCTGGAGCGCCTGGCCGGCGCCGCCGAACGCGGCATGGCCGCCGCTGCCGCCTTCGTGCAGGCCGGCCGGGACGGCGGCCAGCTCGGCGCGTTCTTCCAGCGCGCCGGGGACACCGGCGCGCAGCTGTGGGGCATCCTGCGGGACATCGCGGTCGGTGTCTTCCACATCGGCCAGGCCGCCGCCCCCGCCGGCCAAGCCCTGCTCACCTCCCTGGCCAGCGCTGCCAGCAGCTTCCGCACGCTGACCGGCGAGGGAGAGACACAGGCCAAGCTCGCCGGGTACTTCGCCAACACCGTCCCCGTCGTCCAGGAGCTCGGCCGCCTGGTCGCGGCCGTCGGCGTCGCCTGGTTCAACTTCACGAACAACCCCAGCCTGGCGCCGCTGATCGCCCGGCTGCGCACCGAGTTCCTGCCCGCGGTCATGCAGCTCGCAGGGGCGCTCGGCAACGGCCAGCTGTGGGGCCAACTGCTCAGCCTGATCACGTCAGTGGCGAACATCGCCGCCGAACTGGGCGGCCTCGGCAACACCCTGTCCGGGTTCCTGTTCGTCATACAGGCCGTCGCGTCCGCCGTCCAGGTACTGCTGTCGATCCCCGGCATGGGCGCGTTCGTGTCCGCGCTGCTGACGATGGCCGGCGTCGCAGCCGGGATCACGGCTGTCTCGAACGCCATCGGTGCCGTCCGCATCGCGATGCTCGCCCTCTCGGCGAACCCCGTGATGCTGATCGTCGCGGCCGTCGCTGCCCTGGTGCTGGCCTTCGTGACGGCCTACCAGAAGTCCGAGTGGTTCAGGAACGTCGTCAACGGCGCCATCGGCGGCCTGGTCGACGGTATCCGCTTCGCGATCGATGGCCTGGTCGGCTTCGTCAAGTGGATCTGGCCCACCTTGTCGGGGATCTTCGCCACGCCGATCCGCTTCTGGGTGAACACCGTCTACGACGGCGGGATCCGCAAGCTGTGGAACTGGATCGCAGACAGCTTCGGCCTGGGCAAGCTGCCCAGCTTCACCGTCGGCTTCGCCCGAGGCGGAGTCGTGCCCGGCTACGCCCCAGGCCGCGACACCGTGCCCGCCATGCTCTCGCCCGGCGAAGGCGTGCTGATCCCGCAGGCCGTGCGACAGCTCGGCGGCGAAGGCGGCATCACCGCGCTCAACGACGCCGCGCGCGCCGGACGCCTTCAGCAGGCCGGCGCCCCAACGCAGGGGTTCGGTCTGGGCGGCATCGTCGACTCCGTCTCCGACCGGCTGCGCGGCTGGGCCGCGGGCGCTCTAGCCAAGGCGCTCAACCCGATCCGCAGCTGGTTCAACTGGATGCCCGACAACGCGTGGGGCGACATGCTTCGCGGCATGGTCAACCGGGCCGTCGACGGGGTGCTGTCCTTCGTGCGCGGCTACGCCACCGGCGGCGTCGTGCCCGGGTACGCCCCAGGTCAGGACTCCACCCTGGCTCGGCTGTCCCCTGGGGAAGGAGTGCTCACCCCGCAGGCCGTACGGGGCCTCGGCGGCAGCTCCGCGGTCGGCGCGATCAACGCCGCCCGCGGGCAGCTCGCCGACGGCGGGCAGGGCGACCGGATCGGCACCGTCATCTCGCCCGGAGCGATCGTCCAGTACATCACCAACCCGGCGCCCGAGAGCCCCGGGGAGACCGTCAACAATCGGCTGCGGGCCCTTGCCTCGTTCGGCCTGTTCGATAAGGAGAGCGCCTGATGGCCCGGGAACGCTGGCTGGTGGACGGCTACGAGCTCACCGACGGGCTGGTGCGGGACGTGGAGTACCGCACTGGCCTGTCCACGACCCCCGCCGTTGTTGGCGCGAACGCCGCCGTGCCCAACCGCATCGGGGAACTGTGGAGGCCCAAGCACCACGGCCCCGGCAAGTTCACCCTCGCCCTGTGGCTCGCGCCAGCCTCCGGCGGCTGGGCCGACGTCGAGCGCGCCTGGGAGGACCTGCTCCGTGCGCTGGTGCGCCCGCACCGGCTGCTCACCTTCGAGCGGCACACCGCCGCCGGGCAGATCCGCCGCTGCCAGGGCGAGGTGTTGTCCTCGCTGGCACCCACCCCGCTCGGCCAAGGCGGCATGCGGCTCGGTGTGGAGGTGAACGTGCCCGCCGGCTACTGGGAGTCCGCCGACGTGGCGTTCGAGGCCACCGTCCCCGGAGCGGCCCTGCCGCAGGACCTCACCCTCACGCCGTTCGCGGACGCCACCGCCCCCATGGAACAGCTCGCCTACCGCATCACCGGGCCGATCACCGCGCCCACCGTCACCGACACCACCGACGGGCCCGGCCGCTACGGCGACTCCTTCACCTACACCGGGCAGATCGCCGCCGACCAGTCGCTCACTGTGGACTCTGCCACGTGGCAGCTGACCGGCGCCGGCGGCCTCGTTCCCGACCCCGCCCGGCTTACCAACTCCGGGCCCGCGTTCCTGCGCCTCGCCCCCGGCAGGCCCGGCAGCCCGCCGAGCGTGCGCCTGTCCGGAACCAACGCCGGAGCCGGCACCCAACTGACCGTCACTGGCCGCCGCACCTACCTGACCTGATACCGGAGCACACCGTGGCCGTCCACCTGCGCGTCTACAGCCCGAGCGGGCCCCTGCTCGGGCTGCTGCCCTACCCGAGCGACCTCAAGGTCCAGTCCGAGCACAACGGGCCCGGCAGCCTGGCCTTCTCCTACGCCCGCAACGCCCCCGGGGCCGCGCTGCTGTCCGGCGACGACCCGCGCATCGCGCTCGTCATCAACGGCACCGAACGGCCGGAGCGCTACCTCCTGGAGGACGACGGCGACGACCCGGCCGACGGCGGAGGCGAGGCCCGGCCCATCCAGATCGGCTGCCGCGGCGCCCTCGCACTGCTGGAACGCGCTCTGATCTACCCGGTCGGGCACACCCCGGGCGCGTCCGTCATCGGCCTCGACCCGCACTTCCCGTTCGTCAACGCCAGCCCCGGCGCGATCCTCGCCACGCTCCTGCAGCGCGCCCAGGCACGCGGCACGCTGCCCGAGGTGTCATGGGACTTCACCTCCGCGGTTGACAGCGCTGGGCGGCCCTGGCCCACCACCTACACCGCGCAGTACGACGCCGGCGGCGACCTGCTCAAGACCCTCTCGGCCATCACCGGCGCAGGCTGGGCAGACGTGCGCATGGAGGGCTACCGGCTGCGCGCCTACGTGCCTGACACGGTCTGCGCCACCGACCACCCCGGCATCGTGCTCTACCTGGGCCGTGACGTCCTCAAGGGCCCCCGCCAGCGCTCCCGACGCGCCGTCCGATCCCACCTGCTGGCCGCCGGCGACGGAGGCGCCCTCGCCGAGGTGGTCGACGCGACCGCTGCCGCCCGCTACGGCCGCCGAGAGGCGTTCGACGGACGCGGAGGCGTCACCGACGCCGCCACCCTCGCCGAACTCGCCCGCGTCACCCTCGGCGGCCTCACCACGGCCGCCGAGGGCTTCACCATCGAACTCGACCCGGCCGCCACCCAGCACCACCCCGGCATCGACTACCAGCCCGGCGACTACATCCGGTACGACCAGCGGCGCACCGACCCGGTCACGCTGGAGCCCCTGCGGGTGCGGACCATCGCCACCACCTACGACGAGGGCGGCCAGCCGACCAGCTCCCTGGAGCTGAACGACGTGTTCGTGGAGCAGCGCATCCGCATCCAGCGCCGCCTGGACGCCCTCACCAACGGCGCCGCGTCCGCCTCCCGCACCCCGCTGCCGCCACTCGGCGACCGCAACGACACCGTCGCCCCTAAGCCACCGGCCGCCGTGCTGGTCGGCTCCTGGGCCTACCTGGACGCGGAAGGCCAGCAGCAGGCCGCCCTGGCCGTGTCCTGGCCGAAGGTCACCGAGAACGCCGACGGCACCGTCTACGACGACGCCGGGAACTACTACGTCTCCTACCTGCTGCCAGGCCTGCCGATCGGCGGCCGTGTCGCTGAGTGGTCCCCGGAGCAGGCCGTCAACGGCACCGTCGCTGAGTGGTCCCCGGAGCAGGCCGTCAACGGCACCGTCGCGCACTACGACCAGCTGCCCGCAGGCCAGCGCGTCCGGGCCCGGGTGCGCACCGTGGACGCCTCCGGGAACTCCTCCGGCTGGCAGGAGTCCGAGGAGATCATCCTCGCCACCGACACCACGCCTCCGCCGGTGCCGTCCAAGCCCATCCTGGCCCGGCTGATCGGCGGCATCCGCGCCACCTGGGACGGCCTCGGCGCGCAGGGTGAGCAGATGCCGGCCGACTTTGCCGCTCTCGAGGTCCATGCCTCCACCGCCGCCGGCTTCACACCCACGGTAGCGACCGTGGTGGACCGGCTGACCGGCGCGGCCGCCGCACCGATCACCGGCCTCGCCTACGGCACCACCTACTACCTGAAGTTCCGCGCCGTCGACCGGGCGGGCAACGCCTCCGCGCCATCCGCCGAGGTCTCCGCGATCCCGGACACGGTGATCGGCTCCGACCTCGCCGACAAGATCCTCACCGCAGGTAAGTGGGCCGACGTCGAACGTGCCAGTCTTCAGACCAGCTTCTTCACCGGGTTCGCCTCCGATGACCCCCGGTGGGTGAAGACCGCCGGCGACGCCACCGCGACATGGAGCACCATCGCCCGGGCGGATGCGCCCACCGGGGCCCGGGCACTGGAAGCCCGCAAGGTGGTCCGCCTGGAGTGGTCGGAGAACCTACTCCTCGACCCGAACATCCTCTACCGCGTCTCGGTGCGCGTGCGGCAGACCGCCGGCACCGCAAGCAAGGTCTCCGCAGGGGTGACGGGAATCGCGGCCGACGGCACCACCCGCATCAACACGGCTGGCGCGAACACCCCAGATCTCGCGTTCTACATCGCCGCGAACAACACGGTCCTTGTGCCGGGCGGTGGCTGGGTGACACTCACCGGGTTCCTCAAGGGCTACGGGCCGCTGGCCGGTCCGTTCTGGAACACCCAGCCCGACCCGCAGAAGCCCACCACATTGCACCCGAACGTGCGCTACGTCCGGCCGCACATGCTCCTGAACCTCGACGGCGGTACGGCAGCCACCACCGAAGTCGACATGCTGACCGTCGAGGCGCTTGAGTTCCCGCCGAACATCATCGGCGCCGTTCAGATCGCTGACGCCACGATCGTTGGCGCGAAAATCGCGCTGGCGACCATCCAGGACGCGAACATCGGCACCGTCTCCGCGAGCAAGCTGACGGTCGGCCAGCTCAAGGCCGACGTCACGGTCTCCGCCCGCATCAAGACGGCCGAGAGCGGCGCGAGGGTCGAACTGAACTCCAGTGGCATCGGGGCGTGGAACGCGGCCGGCGTGCAGACCGTCTCCATCGCGGCGGGCGACGGCTCCGTGAAGATCGTCGGTGGCCTGTCGAGCGGCGTGAGCGGCCAGCGAATCGAGATCAACCCCGGCGGCGGTCTGCCCGAGATCCGCTTCTTCCCGACCAGTGGTACCGACTACGCCTTCATCAACGCCATCGGCGGCAACAACGGGAGCGCCTACATCGGACTGAACAGCGGCACCTTCCGGCTCCGCGACCAGGACGCCGCGTTCCGTCTCTACCTGACCGACTACGTATCCACCCTGGAAACCATCCGCACCGACAACCAGACACCCTGGGGCGGAGCCCTGCGCATGTCAGGGGACGGTGCTGCCCTCGTCTATCTGACGGAGAACACCCGGCACGGCTACGTCTACGTCACCGATCGCGGGGCCTGGCTCGGCCGGCGCAACGACGACGACTCCTACAGCGAGTTCTGGATCGACAACTCCGCCGTGCAGTACCGCGGTACCTGGGCGAACTACTGGGCAGCCGGCGACGACTACGGCCTGTTCACAGGCACCGTGCAGATGAACAACTGGGCGGCCATGTCGCTCGCGTACGGCCCAACGATGCGCTCGGACATGGTTCCGATCGCGACCTTCCGCGACTCGCAGGCACTGCGCCAGTGGCAAGTCGTCGCGAACACCCGTACTGGCTTCACCGTAGGCCTCAACTCGACCAGCGGAGACGGGAGCCTCGGGTTCTGGTGCTACCGCATCTGACAGACGAAGGAGACGACATGCCCGAGCAGTACGAGATCATCGAAGCGACCCGGACCCGTATCGGGCCGACCGATTGCTGGCAGGTGCGGCAGCGACGGACGGACGGCGAGCACCACGTCACCGTCTTCCCGGCCGCCACGCTGGAATGGCGAGCAGCCGAGTACGACCTCGACCACACCACCGAGGCCGGCCTCAACCAGATCCTCGACATCGTCCTGCACGAACCCTTCCTCCCGGACCCGATCGAGCACCGCGCCCAGGACCCCGCCGCCGCCAAGGGCCTGACCGCCCCCTCCACCCAAGCGATCCACGGCCTGAGAATCGGCGACGAAGCCCCCATCACTCTGCACAATGCCCCCGACCGGGCCGCCGCCCGCGCCGCGCACCTGGAACGGATCGAGCACGCCAAACGCACCCGCGTCCACGTCATCGCGCCCATCCCGCCCCGAGGCAAGCACAACACAGGACAAGCCGCAGCACGGTCGGCCCCCGACCCGCTCGCCGTGATCCGCGCCGACCACGGCATCACCTGCGAAGGAGTCGCCGCCAAAAGGGCCATGGTCGAGCAGGCCCGCCAGCAACTCGCGACGCCCTTGGCCGACACCCCGCCCGCGCCCGGCACGCCCTCGAGCTTCCCCGAGACCTTCGGCACCCCCATGTGGGACGCTGCCGTGCCCCGGCGCAACGAGGCCCACCGAGACAGCAGCGGAGAGAACCCGGCATGAGCGAAAGGCCGACCCCCGACCAGCTGGACCACCTGCTCGGGCACGCCGAGAGCCGCCGCCTGAGCCCCATGGAGGCAGCCAGGCTACGCGCTGGCGTCCGGCAGCTGCGCGAGCAAGCGGCCGGAGCCGAGGCATGGGCCCGGCATTGGCTCCACCAGGCCGCGAGCCGCACCCCGGAAGCCGACCGCGCTCGGGCACTCCACCGCCCGCAGACCCTCGCCGGACTCCCCACCGGTCGCTGCGCCGACTGCCAGGAACCGACACCCTGCCCCACCGCTCAGGCGCTGCCTGTCCGCATCCGCTGGGAGGAGACCTGCGCCTGCCACCCGGAATGCCCAGCCAACACCCCACGCCCCACCTCATGAAGGGGACGCCCCCGATGGACCGCGCCACTGACCCGATCACGGTCGACGCCGAGCCCTACATCGCCCGCCTCGGCGCCCAGCTGACCGAGGCATGGGGCAAGGCCCAAGCCGAGCTCGCGCTCGCCCGCGAGGAGAACGCCGTCCGGGCCGCCCGCGAAGCCGTCAAGGACCAGCGAATCATGGAGCTCGAGGCCGCTCTCGCCGAGCTGCAGAACATCTCGACGCGACCGTAAGCACCGCCCCGTCCTACCGTCCCCGGCTGTGGAACAGCCCCCGGACGGCCAGCAGCCCGCAGCTGGCCGACGACACCGACGGAGGACCAGATGGCGCCAGATCACCGGGCTGACGACACTGCGGGACGCGGTGCTGTTCCTGCTCGGCATGGCCGTGATCGTCCGGGAGGTGTGGACCCCTCCGGCGGACCCGAGCGTGATCGTCACGGGCCTGACCTTGTCCGGCCTGCCCGCCGCGCTGTCAAGGGACGAACGGCCGCCCCGCGAGTAACCGAACCGGCAAGCCTCGTGGCCCGCTACCGGTTCACCAGCCGCTACCTGGCCGGCGCCGCCGTCGCCCTGATTGCCACCTGGCCGCTATGACCGCCAAACCCGACCCGCACACCACCAGCACCCGGGAGACACGACCGTGAACGACCTCCTCAACGACACCGAGGCGTGGGGCCTACTGCTCGGCGCCATCACCCCCTGGGCAACCGCCCTCATCCAGCAGCCGCACTGGACCAAGCCGGTACGCACCGTGGTCGGCGCCGTGGCCTCCGCCATCGTCGGCATCGTCACCGTGCTGGCCCGCGGTGACATCGCGCACGCCCAGACCGCATTGACCACCGTGGCGCTGGCCGTCGTGGCGTCCAAGACGTTCTACGACGGCCTGTGGCAGCATGCCGGGGCCGGTGCGCTGGAGCGGGCCACCGCTCCGGACCGCCGTTCCGGTTGGTAATCGGCCTTCGGCCGGCGCCGGCCGTACCCTAGAGTGAAGATGTGGCCGCCGGGCCGACCGGCCTCGTGCTCCGGCAACCAACCCTTCGGGGCTGTCTCCTTATCAGGGGAGCGCGAGGAACCGGGCGGGATTCGCACCCCGCGGGCTCGGCGGCCACTCTTCCTAATCTCCAGTCTCCGCAGCTGATTTGGCCACGTGGTGAGGTGTTCCCACGGGCGTCCCCGGGGCGGGAGGGTAGACGCAGGCAGCCACACCGGGGCCCGCGAACCCCGGTGCCGCCACGGAGACAAGGAAGGCACCTCACGGTGACAACTACCCAGCAGGAAAAGCCTGCTGCCGTCCGGCAGGATGCGCCGGCCCCGCCCGAGCCGATCACGCCGCTGAACGACAACCGTGCCGAGATGGCCATCCAGAGCGCCGACCAGGTCCTGGAGATCACCGCCGATCAGCGGTTCTGGACCAAGGCGCAGCGATCGGCCCTCGCCTCAATCGGACTCGCGAACGCGCCCACCCACGAGAAGGTCGCGTTCTTCCACATCTGCAAGAGCACGGGCCTGGACCCGTTCCGCCGCGAGATCTACTACATCGGGCGCACCCGCAAGGTGTACAACAAGCCCGACGAGCTGATCTTCACTGCCCAGACCGGCATCGACGGGTTCCGGCACATCGGCCAGCGGACCAAGCGCTTCATTCGCCGCCAGGGCCCGTTCTGGACCGGTCCCGAGGATGACCCGAAGTGGTGGACCGAGGGCGAGGACGGCATCAACCGCCGCCGGTGGGTCGATGTGTGGCTCGGTGAAGAGCACCCGGCCGCCGCCATGTGCCGCATTGAGCACTACAGCATCGCGGGCGACCGGACAGTCTCTCAGGCTGTCGCCCTGTTCAAGGAGTTCGCCGTCACCAAGGACGAGTGGACCAGGGATCCGTTCTCCGGCGATGGCGCGAAGACCGGCAACAAGATCCTCTCCGGACTCTGGCCGGTGATGGGCACCCACATGATCGGCAAGGTCGCCGAAGCCCAGGCGTGGCGTGTCGCGTTCCCCCGTGAGCTGACCGGTATCTACGAACACGACGAGATGGGCCGGGCGGACGCCGAGCAGCGAGAGCTTGCCCGTGACGAAGGCGCAGCGCGCCGACGCGCTGCCCGCTCGGAGGCGTCCCAGCCCGGCCCGGTGGTCATCCGAGGCACCGTGGTGGAGAGCACAACAGCGGACAGCGCCCCAGGAGCCGACCCGGACGGGGACCAGCAGCCGAGTCCGGCGCAAGACGACACCGCCGGGCCGCCGACACTCGAAGAGCTCCGCGCGGAATTGCGGGCCTACGCGGCTGCCCTCGGCAGGAACGTCACCCAGATCACCCGGCGCTGGCGCGAATCCAACGGCAAGAACACCACCGAAGCCACACCCGAAGAACTGAGCCAGCTCCTCGACGGGCTTCGAGACCACGCCGTCGCCGCGCTTCGTGAACACAACGAGGACGCCGCGCAGTACCTCGCCGACGGCGGCATGCTCGTTCGCCAGAACCCCGACCACCGCGCGTGGGGTCGCCGCGCCGCCGATCAGGCCTGAGCGCCACCACCTACCCGCAGGCCGGCCAGTCGCCCTCGCGCGGCTGGCCGGCCTGCCCACCTTCGGGAATCGCCTTGGACCCCTCGCTCATCCAGCGTGCCCGCGAACTTGCAGCCGCTGCCACCACCATCGGCCCCCGCATGCTGCCCTGCCGCTGCGGAGCCCCTCGCCACGTCCACCGAGGTAGGAAACGCTCCGGCGGCCACGCCCCGACCGCATGCGGACGGTACCGCCGCGATCCGGCGGACCTCCTGCGGGAACGCGCGCAAGCCGGTACCGGGCGCAGCCTCGGACAGGATCTCGCCGAGTACGACCGCACACGTCGGCGTAGGCGCCGCGCCCCCCGGCCGAAGGGGCACTGGTCGATCGGGGCCTCCGACACCACGTCCTGTCGCAGGGCTATCTGGTACCGGGAGAACCCGCCCCCCGGCTACACTCCGGCGCCCACCGACCGGCGCGCGGCGACCGCCGGGACCCTCATCCACGACTCGGTTGCCGCACGGCGCCGCGCGCTCTACCCGTGGCGGCTGTACGAGCAGCGCGTCACCTTGCCGGGACTCGACCGGCCGAGCCGCTACGACGAGTACGACCCGATCACCGGCATCCTGTACGACTTCAAGACCGCCGGGGACTGGCAGTGGTCCCAGGTCGGTGAGAAGGGCCCGGCCGAGGAGGTCTGGGACCAGGCGCAGCTGTACGCCCTCGCCCTGGTCTTGGCAGGCGAGTTGGTCCGGGAGGTGCGGATCATCTACTTCGAGCGCAAGAGCGGCGCGGACGAGGAGTTCGCGAGGCCCTACGACGAGAACGCGGCCAGGCGCGCGCTGGCCAGGCTGACCGCCATCGCCACGGCCCTCGACCTCGGCACCGAGCTGCCCCGCGACCGATCCGGCCCGAGCAACGACCCGATCTGCCGGCGGTACTGCCCAGCCCGCATCCACTGCTGGAACATGGCCGGCGCGGAGAAGGCAGGCCGGTCCCCGGAGTCCTACACACTCATCGCCGACAAAGCCGACATCGAGTGGGCGTTGGCGGACTACGACCGGCACCGGGCCGCGAAGTCCGACGCCGACAAGCAGCAGTCCATCGCCAAGACCCTGCTGCAGGGCGTGCCCTACGGCACCTACGGCGAGTACGAGTACGTCCGGACGGGCGGGCGTCTCAAGGACCCGGAGCCGGACCTGACGGCCCGCGTGCGGCAGCTGGAGGCGTTCTGGGACAACCCGCCCGGTGAGCGCCCCTCCCTCGACGAGCTGGACTACCCGACAAAGCAGGGCCGGACCGGCGGCCGCGATGAGGTCCGGCGTGTCCGGGCGGCGCAGCGCGGCAGCAAGGGCACGTAAGAACGCCAAACGCGGCGCGCGCGGTCGGGCCTCTGCGGCCTGGCCCGTGCACCCCCTGCCGGCACCTGCCGCCCCGGCCCGCCGCGACCAAGCCCATCGCCATTCCTAACGTCCGTAACCAACAGTTGAGTTGAAAGGAACGTTGTCCTCATGACCAGCCCCGAGCCTGTGGCTGATGCGCAGTCCTCCCCATGGTTCGCGTCCCAGCCCGTCCTGTCACCCGTACCGCCCGGCGCTCCGGTCGTTGTCCCCGTGCGCGCGCCCACCGCGACGGCCAACAGCGCGCGCGACGCCGGCACGCCGATCTACGACGGACTCGTGGCGGCTTTCGGAGACCCGTTCAGCCGCCTGGGTCCCACCCGGGCGCGCCTGGCCCGCCCCGCAGCGGGCACCACGGAGCGGTGAACCCTCACAGGCAGTCAGGTAGTTCGCTCGACGCGACCTAACAGGTGGGGGCCGCCTAGGTTCCCCGCTCATGGCTGCCCCTCGCTACATCGACTACATGCCGCTGGACGACATCCGGCCCGCCGAACGCAACCCCAAGGGGCACGACAACGGCGGGCTGGATGCGTCCGTAGATCAGTTCGACTTCACCGAGCCCGGCCTTCTCGACGAGCGCACCGGCCGCCTCGTTGCTGGCCATGGCCGGTACGACACGCTCGCCCGCCGCCGGAACGCGGACAAGCCCGCGCCGGACGGCGTCGTGGTCAGCGGTGACGGGACGTGGACCGTCCCGGTGGTGCGCGGCTGGGCATCCCGAGACGACGCACACGCCGAGGCGTACCTGATCGCCTCCAACCACCTGACCACCAAGGGCGGCTGGGACGACGCGGACCTGGCAGACATGCTGAGCGGCCTGGAGGACCTCGACGCTGACCTGTTCGCCGCCACCGGCTTCGACCGCGGGCAGCTCGACGCACTTCTCGCGGATCTGGAAACCGGTGGGGCGGAGGACGAGACCGGCGTTCAGGAGGGGCCGGAAGAGGCGCCGGAAGAACCCGCCCGTGGTGACCTGCTCGCCCTGGCCGGCGTGACGGTCGGCGAACCCGAGCACCAGGTCGAGAAGGGCCAGGTGTGGGAGCTGGGCGAACACCGCCTCGTGGTCGCCGAGGTCTTCGACGGTTGGCCGGCCTGGTCGCCCCTGCTCATCGAGGACAGCCTCTTCCTGCCCTACCCGACCCCGCTGGCGCCGTTCGCCGACCGTGCGGCGGGGCGGCGGCTGGTGATGGTGCAGCCCGAGCGGTACCTGGCCGGTCACCTCCTCGACAAGTGGGCGCGGATCAGCGGGCAGGAGCCCGTTCTCGTGGACGACGAGTCGTGACGGCGGTCCTGCCGACCGCAGGGGGCACCTTCGACCCGGCCGAGCGGCCGATCTACTTCACGGCCGGCGGAGGGGAGTACAACGCCGGCCCGTACGTGCTGACCGCGGTCAACGAGCTGATGGGCGATGCCGAGGAGCAGCGGTTGCGCGGCCTCCTGGATGCCGGGACCCGAGTGCTCGTGGACTCGGGGATCTTCTGGCTGACCAACCGGCACCGGCGCGCCCACGGGGTGTCGATGGACGAGGCCCTGGCGCTGCCGCCCGAGAACATCGACGGCTTCGAGGAGCTGCGAGAGCGGTACGTCTACCTTGCTCGGACATACGGGGACCGGCTGTGGGGGTACATCGAGCTGGACCAGGGCGGCCTGGTCCACAAGCGTGCGCAGCGTGCCAGCCTCCGGGAGCTTGGCCTGTCGCCGATCCCGGTCTACCACCCGCTGGTGGACGGCTGGGACTACTTCGATGAGCTGGCCTCGCAGTACGACCGGATCTGCGTCGGCAACATCGTCCAGGCGTCGGCGCCGGTCAGGCTGCGGATCCTGCACACGCTCTGGGAGCGCCGCCGCGCTTATCCACACCTGTGGATGCACGCGCTCGGCCTGACCGCCAACGAGTGGTGCCTACCCCTCGCGCCGGACTCTTGCGACTCCTCGTCCTGGCTGGCGCCGCTGCGCTGGAACCACCAGCGCATCGAGACCGCCATGCTGCGCCGGGTCGGCAACCTGCCCGCCGGCTTCCGCTACGCCCCCGGCGACACCACCTCCTACGAGGCCGCCGCCTGTATCTGCGTGGATGCCGCCGCCGCCCTCGGGCGCAGCTGGCACCACGCCGCGCACCGCATGGAGGACCTGACCGGTCCGACCCCCGCGCGCACTGACCAGGAAGGGGCGCTGCGATGACCGCCCGCGCCAAGAAGACTGCGGTGAGGAAGACTGGCGGTGGCGCCTTCGACCCGGCCAACCGGCACATCTACTTCGCCGCGGGCGACTCCGAGCACTACCCGTCGTACGTGCTGCTCGCCACCAACGACCTCCTGACCGCCGGCCACGAACGCCGACTGGTCGAGCTGCTGGATGCCGGCCACAAGGTGCTCCTCGACTCGGGGATCTTCTGGCTAACCAACCAGTACAAGCGAGCGAACCCGGGCGTCTCCATGGACGAGGCGCTGCGCCTGGCACCCGAGCAGATCGACGGCTTCGAGAACCTGTACACCCGCTACGTCGAGCTCGTACAACGCCACGGCGACCGGCTGTGGGGCTACATCGAACTCGACCAGGGCGGCCGCGACAACAAGATCCGAACCCGTGCCCGGCTGGAGGGCGAAGGGCTCGCCCCGATCCCGGTGTACCACCCGCTGGTGGACGGCTGGGAGTACTTCGACGAGCTGGCGCAGCAGTACGACCGGATCTGCTTCGGCAACGTCGTCCAGGCCCCCACCCCGGTGCGGTTGAGGCTCCTGCACACCCTGTGGGAGCGGCACCGCCGGTATCCCGATCTGTGGGTGCACGTCCTTGGCCTCACGGTCAACGAATGGTGCCTGGCCGTGCCGCCGGACTCCTGCGACTCCTCTACCTGGCTTGGCCCGCTGCGCTGGCCGGACGTGCGGATCGACTCCGCGCTGCTGCGCAAGGTCGGCGTCATCAACCGCGGGTTCAGCTACGACCTCGACCAGCCGGCCCACCCGACACGAGGCCGCACGGCCTGCTGCCTCATGTGCGCGCAGACCGTCGAAGCCACCACCACCGTGTGGAGCCTTGCGCGGACCACCAGGGAGCAACTGCTCGGCCAACAGTCCTACCCGTCCGTCACCGACAAGGAGACACCATGATCATGAGCCCCGGTGCGCCGAGCGCGACCGTGTGGGCGGAGGTCCGGCTGCCCGGCTTCCACCACTGGCCGGCCGCTCCCGAGCACCGCGCCTACCTGCGCGCCCGGCACCGCCACCTGTTCCACCTCCGCGCCGCCGTCCACGTCGTCCACGACGACCGCGACACCGAGTTCCACGACCTCGCCGACCACATCCGCGCCTGGTGGGGCCCCGGCGACCGCGAGTGCGGACCCGCCTCATGCGAGACCCTGGCCCGCGCTCTCGCCGAGCACCTGACCGCGATGGGCCTGCGCCTGGACGAGGTGGCCGTCTCCGAGGACGGAGAGGCCGGCGCCGTTGTCCGCCTGTCGAAGGGAGACAAGGAGTGAGCGACAGCAACGCCCTCACCGTGCGGCACGCCGTCACTGTGCGGCACAACTTCGAGACCGCCCACAGGCTTCCCCATCTCGCCGGCAAGTGCGAGAACCTTCACGGCCACAGCTGGTGGGCCGAGATCACCGTCACCTCACCCAACCTCGCGGCCGGCACCGTCGTGGAGTTCGGAGGGTTCAAGCGGGCCCTGCGCGAGTGGATCGACATCTTCCTCGACCACGGCGCCATGCTCGGCCACACTGACCCGCTCGTGCCCGTCCTCGCCGGGCACGGTAGCAAGCTGTTCCGGTTCGGCGCGGACGACCCGACCGAGCAGGAGCAGCACGCCGCCGACCTTGGCTGGCCGAGCGTAGAAGCCGTCGCGGAGCTCCTGGGCAGGGTCGCCACCGACGCCCTGCACACCCTGCCCAGGGCCGCCGACGCCGTCGTCTCCCACGTGCGTGTGTCCGAGACCGCGGTCAACGCCGCGTCGTGGACGGCGGCGCAGCAGTGAGCGCCCTCGTCCTGCCGGCCAGCCTGCCCGTGGTGGAGAAGTTCGGCCCCACGCTGCAGGGGGAAGGGCCGTCCGCAGGCCGGCTGGCCCTGTTCCTGCGCCTGGGCGGCTGCAATCTCACCTGCAGCTGGTGCGACACCCCGTACTCCTGGGACGGCAAGAGGTTCGACCTGCGCAAGGAGATCACCCGCGTGCCGGTGGTCGACCTCGCCGAATGGGCCGCCGAGCACCCGCACGCGATCATCGTGCTGACCGGCGGTGAGACCCTGCTGCACCAGGGCACTGACGCCTGGCGGTCCTGGATGGCCGTGCTGCGCCACACCACCCGCCGCGTCGAGATCGAGACCAACGGCACCATCATGCCGAAGCCGGTAAGCCTCGGGGTACCGCGGCTGAGCTTCAACGTCTCCCCGAAGCTCGAGAACTCCGGCGTCGCGGAGGACCGGCGGATCATCCCCGACGCTCTGGAGGCGTTCGCAGACCTCAGCCACCGAGACCGGGCCCGGTTCAAGTTCGTCGCCACCGGCCCGGACGACCTCGAGGAGATCGCCGCCCTGGTCGAGCGCTTCCACATCCCCCCGCAGGCCGTGTGGGTGATGCCAGAAGGAACGACCGGCGAGCGCACCACCGACGTGGCGCGCTCCCTGGCCGAGCACGTGATCGGCCACAACTGGAACCTGTCGATGCGGCAGCACGTGCTGCTGTGGCCTGGAGAGCGCAACCGATGACCACCACAACCCCCGTTCCCGAAGGCCTGGACCTGGCCGCCGCAACGGCGCACGCCGCCGGCCTGCTCTCTGCCCTCGGCATCCCGTGCGACAGCGAGTCCACCGCCGACACGCCTCGCCGCATGGCGAAGGCCCTGGCCGAGCTGACAGCCGGCGTACACCTCGATCCGGCCCGGCACCTGAAGGTGACCTTCCCGCCCGAGGACGAGCGGCCCGGCATCATCGCCGCCGTCCAGGTGCCGTTCGTGGCGCTGTGCGAGCACCACGTCCTGCCGTTCCCTGGGCGCGCGACGGTTGCCTATCTGCCCAAGCCAGGCGCCCGGATCGTGGGCCTGTCCAAGCTGGCCCGCCTCGTCCAGGAATACGCCGCCCGTCCGCAGGTGCAAGAGCGCCTCGGCCGGCAGGTGGTGGAAGCCCTCGACTCCCACTTGGACGTCCAAGGCGCAGCGTGCCTGATCCGCTCCCAGCATGCCTGCATGACTCTGCGCGGTGCCCGCGCGCACGACGCCGCCATGGTCACGACCCACCTCACCGGCGCGCTGGACACCGACCTGGCCCGGCGCGCCGAAGTCCTCGCCCTGATGCCGTCACCGTCCTGAACCCGTAGGCCAGTTGTGCCCAAGACGCACGCTCCCGATGGAGGATGGCAGAGCCAGGTCGGGACCGCGAATCCCGGCCGCCTACCGGTCAAGGAGACCGCCATGATGTTGCTGAGGGTTCCCCTCGATGTACCCGAGACCGCCATCCGAGTCGGTGATCTGCGGGCGCAGCTCGCCCAGCTGCCGGACGACTACCTGGTCGTCGCCGACCACCACGACCCCGAGGGCGGCGGCCGCAGTCTGCTGGGCTGGCCGATGCAGGCCCCGGTGCGCGACGAGTCCGGCCGACGCGTTCCCATTGTCGCCCTTCCGCAGCTCCATGTCTCGGACACGGCCGCCATGCGCGTCTCGTTCCTTCACGGCCGACTTGCGGGCCTGCCCGCCGATGCCCTGCTCGTGGCCCTCTGGGAGACCTCGGACGGCCCCCGGCAGTCCACCATCGGCTGGCCGGTGGAGACGGACTACGTGGACGAGGTGTCGGGCGTCAGCGTGCGTGCGGTCGCCCTGCCCCAGGTCGTAAGCGGCGCTACCGGCTACGCCTACGACGAGCTCGTCTACAACCTCGGCTGGGAGTAGAAGCCCCGCAGCTGCGCCCGGCACCGATCGGTGCCGGGCGCAGCTCTGTCCGGACTGTCGAGCCGCACCAGGCAAGGAACCCATGAACGTCGAACTCTCTCCGGCCGATGCTGTCGCGCCTGGCGGCTGCCGGTACTGCGGAATCCCGGAGCGCGGGCATGCCCGCCAGTGGACCGAAGATGGGCGCTGGCACGCCTGGACCCGCCCGAGCCAGGAACAGCTCCGTGCCCGCCTACGTCAGCGCCTTGCTGGCCGCTCCCGCCCGACGGGCTGACCGTGGGTCTCTGACGGCCGTCCCCGGGCCCTGCCGGGCATGGTCGTCGGAGCGCCCTTGACCGGCCCTTCGACGTACGGTCCCCCACTGTGGATACCCCTCACTCCGGCCGCCGTGGCCGCCGCCCAGCCCTCGAACCGGAGGTGGAGAAGAGGCTGCTCGATGCGGTGCGCGCCGGCGTGCCGGTGAGCGATGCGGCGCCGATGGCTGGCGTGCACGCCAGCACGGTGTACCGGTGGCTGGAGCGGGGGGAGCAGGAGCAGCAGCGCATCGAGGCGGGGCAGCGGGCGAAGTCGGGGGAGCGGCAGTTTCGCGAGTTTCGCGACAGGTTCATGCGCGCGCGTAGCGAGGGCAAGGCGCAGCTGGTGCTGCTGGTGCGGAAGGCGGCGCAGGGCGGGCACGTGCTGCGGGAGCGGACCCGTATGGTGCGTGATCCCGACAGTGGCCAGCAGGTCGTACAGACGGAGCGGGACTTCGCGCAGCCGGACTGGAGGGCCGCGCAGTTCCTGCTGGCGTGCCTGGCGCCGGAGACGTTCGGCCGCGCGGCGCAGGCCCGTATCGAGCTGGCGCCGGCGGGTGGGGGTGAGCTGCCGGCGGCGAGCGGGGCGGGTGAGGACATCGACCGGCTGGCGGACCGGCTGGCGCAGATCCGCGAGGAGTTCGCCACGGAGCTGGAGGAGGACGCGCAGGTTGTCGAGGCCGAGCTCGTCGAAGGCCCGGAGTCGTGAATTCCCAAGTCTGGTGCCATATAAGGCTGTTGTCCGCCTTTGCCCTGGCTGGTGAGTGTGGGGGACGTCGGGCCAACGGGGCCTGGGGGGTGGAGGGTCGAGATGGCCAGCAAGGACGTGATGGTCGGCCGCATGGTGGCCGCGGCAGCGGAGCGGGTGGAGTGGGAGATGCAGACCGCAGACCGCATCCTGCGCCGCATAGGACTCGGGCTACTGCCCCAGCAGGCGATCGAGGGCGGCGCCATGATCGCTGCCGGGTCTGCTGGTGACTTGGGCGTGCACGAGATCAGGAACATGACGACCCTCTCGGCGATGTGGAGGCTGTGGGGCCGGGAGAAGTGCGTGTATGCCGTGCACCCCGCCATGGGGTCGGAACTCCAGAGCTACGCGGTCGGCATGATGGCCGGAGGTGTGTTCCGGCGGCTGCGGCGACCGAACAACCCGATGCTCGTCCTCGCCGAGCCGTGGCCGTGCGTGGCGCTGGACGGCGGGCCTGGCCTGCTGCTGGCCGTGATGCTGTGCGGACGGGTGCAGGACAGCACCTTGCTGTGCCACACCACCGATCCGCGCATGGGCGAGCTGGCCGCCGTGGCGGTGGTCGAGTACCGGAGCGAGGAACGGGGTGCGGTCGGGCTGGATTACCTGTACTGCTCTATCCCGACGGACTCGGAGGCGCGGTTCACCGTGCGCGACCTGGCACTGCGCAACGCGCGGAAGGTTGGCCGCGAGGAGCCGACGGAGTGTGAGGTGAGCTTCATCGGGCACGTTCTGCGGCTCGCCATGTACCTGTGCTCGTCCAAGGCGGACATTCAGGAGGCCTCCCAGGTCACGTCGAAGGGCGCGGACAGGGGCAAGAGCGCCAAACGTGACCAGCAGCGCTCCTGGAAGAAGCCTGACCAGTTCCTGCGATTGGGGTGGCGGTTGGGCCCTGCTCTCAAGGCGGCCCGCGTCCGGGCCCAGGAGGCCCGTCAGGGCCCCAGGCCGGCGCCTACGGGGAGCAGTGGACGGGGCGGCTGGCGGCTGCCCCCTCATCAGCGCAGCGGGCACCTGAAGACGGTGTGGCGCGGCCCGGGCCGTACCGTCGCGGACTCCGCGCTGGTCGAGCCCTACTGGGTATCGGAAGACCTGCTCGACGCTCAGGGGATGGCCCCGGAGGGTGTCGTCCGTTCCGTGCGCTGAGCCCTGTTGTCCGCCCCGGGCAGCGGTGGGGACTGTGGTGGGGCCCGTCCGCGCATGGGCGCCACTACGGATGTCCCGGACCCGCTACCGGCAGGGCCGGGGCCCGTGCTGCTCCGGACCTGGCTCCGCCAGGCCCGGCCGCTGCGCCGGGGTCTTGCGCGAGCGCGGCCAGCCAGTAGCCAGCCCCTCGCGACGGGGCGCCTTGGAGGAGAACATGTCGAAGACAACCCTGCCTGACCTGCCGCCCGGTCTCGCTGCCCGGCCGGTCGACCCGCGTCGTGGCCTGCCGATCCCCGCCGTCAACGAGCGGCCAGACGGCACAGCCGACTTCGTGTCGATCAACGGGCAGACCGCGATGTACCTCGCCATCAAGGGGTGCTGCGCGCTGTGCACCCGGCGGATGAGCGGGCACGTCGCGTTCCTCGGCGGGCCCGGGTCGGCCGAGGCCGGCGGCTACACGGACCCGCCGATGCACGAGGCCTGCGCGGAAGCTGCCCTGACGCTGTGCCCGCACATCGCCCGCCAGCACGCCCGCCGCGCCAGCGAGCGGCGCGTCCCGGAGGGCACCACCGTGCCCGCGGGCTTCGCCGAAGCCAAGCCGGACGAGTGGGTGATGGTCCTGACGGCTGGCTACAGGACCGGCCTTGTGCCGGCCGAGGGCGGCGGCGTGGTGCCGATCTTCTTGCCCGCCGAGTACGTGCGGAAGCGCCGATTCGGCTACGAGGGCGGGGTGTTGGTCGAGAGGGTCGACAGCTGACGGCGCGACCTTAACGGCGGTTGCCGCATAGCGTCCCGGCGCAGCAACCACCCCCACATGGGAGGACATCGTGCCGACCAACCACATGAGCGACCACCGGGCCGCCCTCGCGCGGGGGGCGGGCCGATGAAGCTCGTCTCCCGCGCCGAGTGGGGCGCAGCGGCGCCCACCGGCTCCTACGCCCGCATCACCTCCACGCGAGGCGTGAAGATCCACTACGAGGGGTCTGCCGTGCCTGGTGGTCTGCTGGGCGACCACGGCCGGTGCGCCGGCCACGTCCGCGACATCCAGCGCGCCCACCTCAACGACCCGAACGAGGACTGGATCGACATCGCCTACTCGTTCGTCGTGTGCCCTCACGGGTACGTGCACGAGGGGCGCGGCCTCGGTCGCAGGAACGGGGCGAACGGCAACTCGACGCTGAACGCCGGCCACTACGCGGTGTGCGCGATGGTGGGCACCTCCGGCATCACCTTGCCGACCGACGAGATGCTGGACGGCCTGGTCGACGCCATCGAGTACTGCCGCCGCGAGGGCGGCGCCGGCGGCGAGGTGCGCGGCCACCGCGACGGCTACGCGACGGACTGCCCGGGCGACGAGCTGTACGGCTGGATCCAGCGCGGCCCACCCCGACCCGCGGGGCGCGGCGGCGAGCAGCCGGCGCCGCAGCCCTCGGGTGACGGCGCCGGCACCTACACCGTGCAGTCGGGCGACACTCTCAGCGCGCTCGCCGGGAGGTTCGAGACGAGCGTGACGCAGCTCATCACCCTCAACGGCAGCTCTGACCCGGACCTGATCCAGGTCGGCCAGCAGCTCCAGATTCCGGCCCCACCGTTCCCGGGCCGCGAGCACTTCGTCTTGGGTGCGCACAGCCCGTACGCCAAGCAGCTGCAGACCTGGCTCCAGGCCGGTGAGTGGGGGCCGCCGTACCGGGTCGGGCCGAGCGAGGACATGGAGCCGCTCGACCTCCAGAAGGTGCAGGCGCTCCAGGAGCACTACGTCGGCGATCTGGGGCCGGCAGACGGGCTGACGGGGCCGGTGACCTGGCTGTACGCCTACCAGACGGCTCACGGCCTGCGTGCCCGGTAGGTCACCAACTGGGGTGCAGGGTGGGCGCTTTGAGTGCCCACCCCGCACCCAAAGTTACCTACGTCTAGTTATTTGACCCAGGTCTGTTATGTGCGAGGCTGGTCCTGCCAGCCGGGGAAACGCGAAGCCCCGGCCCAACGCACAAGGAGTCACAGCCCCATGACCAACACCCCCGCCACCGAGGCCAACGCTCAGAGCGAGACCGGCACCCGCCCGGCCACCAAGCGCCTCGACAAGCGGACCATGGTCGCCCTCGGCCTCGCCGCCGCCGGGTTCGTCGCCGGTTCCGTCGTGATGGGCCGCCCGGCCGCCACCCCGGCCCCGAGCGCCCAGCCCGTCCCGACCAACCTCGTCCCGACCCTGACGGCTGCCCCGGCCCAGCTCAACACCGAGGCCCCGACCTTCCCGGCCCTGCCGACCCAGGTCCCGGCGGCCCCGGCCCTGGCTCCGGCCGCCCCGGCCCTGCCGGTGGCGCCCGCCGTCCCGGCCCCGGGTCTCACCCCCGCCCCGGCCGTCGTCACCCAGACGGCCGAGCAGCCCGCCCCCGTCCCGACCGTCACCGTGGCGGTCACCCACGTCCAGACCGCCCCCACCCCGGGGGCACCCGCCCCGACCAGCGCGCCCACGATCTGCGCGCCCGCCCCGTCGCCCACCGCGACCGTGAGCCCGGCCCCGGTGCCGAACCCGTCGGCAACCTCCAGCCCCTCGCCCGTCCCGACCAGCCTCCCGCCTGTGGTGCCTGGTCGCCCGACCCCCGGCCACTGACCGGAACCTGACCGGCCCCGCCCCGCGCGGGGCCGGTCAGGCCCCACCCAGGAAGGAACCCCGCCATGCGCAGCCCCGCTCTGTTCGTCGGCTCTCTCCTCGCCGGACTGGTGCTCGGCACCATCAGCGGCGCCGCCGTGGCGCGCACCGACGACGCCCCAAGCCAGCCGCCCGCCATCCCGGCCTCGCAGCCCGCCCAGCCCGGCTGCGCCACACCGCCCGGCCCGGCCAGGCCGGTTGTCACCCCGCCCCTGCCCGCGCCCAGCCCGGCTCCGGCGCCCATGCCGCACCTCGCCGTGTAGCGGCCCCCAAGCCCCGGGCCGGGCGCCGTGACGACCCACCGGCGCCCGGCCCGGCACCAACCCCGACCCCGACCTCATCCCCGCCAGGACAGGAAGCCCGCCATGAACGTCAACAAGAACGCCCTCGTCGATCGCGTAGCCCCCCAGCTCGGGAATCGGCGCGCCGCCGCCGAGGCCGTCGAGGTCGTACTCGACACCATCGCCCGCGCCCTCGCCGAAGGGAACTCCGTCTCCGTCACTGGCTTCGGCACCTTCGAGCCCGCCCAGCACGCCAGCCGCCTCGCCCGCAACCCCCAGACCGGCGACAGGGTCACGATCCCCGCGCGTCGGGTCCCCCGCTTCCGCCCCCACCAGCGGCTCAAGGACCTTACGGATGGCCGGCGCGCGCTCCCGGAGGCCGGCAGCTCCATCCGCAAGGATCCCAAGGGCACCCACACGGCGGCGCGGGATGCGGCATGAACCGCGGCCTCGCGGACCGCCTGGCCGCCCTCTTCGAGCAGTTCCACCCCGCGCCGCCCACGCCGTACGTGCTGCGCCGCGACGTGGACGTGTCCGGGGTCTCGGGCACCGGAACGGTCGCCGAGGGCTGCTACTTCTCGACCGCCGCGGGCTCCGCCGCCGTCACCCGCTGGAGGGGGGAATGGGGCTCGACCGTCGCCTGGGACCGCGCGAAGGGCGTCGAGGCGGTCCACGGGCACGGCGGCGCGACCCGCATAGTCGAGGTGCCGGTGCCGGCCATGGTGGTGGCCCTGACGTCGATCGCCTCCCTCGGCGAGCAACGCGGCGAGGACCCATGGTCGGACGGCTGGAACGAGGCGCTGAGGACGGTCTGCGGGCTCATCGAAGCAGCGCTCGGCGCGCACCTGCCGGTCGGTCCCGAGGGTGCTGGGCCTACCGAACCCCACTAGAGAAGACTCGGGTGAACATAATTGACCTGAGTCTGTTATGGGTGGAGGCTGGTACCGCCAGCCGGGGTCAGCGAACCCCGGCCCAAAGAAGGAGTCACCATGCCGCGCCTCAACCACGGAGACGCCCTCACCAAGATCCGCCCGCTCGTCGGCGGCGCTGCCTCGGGCATCAAGCAGGTGTGCCGGGTCGGCGACATCATCCTCGTCGCCTCCCTGACGACCCTCAGCGACGAGTGGTACGACGGGATCACCGTCCGGGTGCTCTCCCACCGCGCTGGAGAGCTGGACGTCAACCACTTCCAGTTCGCCGAACACGGAACCCTGCCGCACCACGCCGACGGCGTGCTCACCCCCTACAACGCGCACCGCCTGGACGAGCCCGGGGCGCTGGAGCCCCAAGCCCTGCGCGATGCCATCGGCCGCTACGTCGCCAGCATCTGCTGACAGGCCCGCCGGGGCCCGCCGCACGCACTGTGGCGGGCCCCGGCGCGACACGCCGGGCCGGAACCCTCCCGGCCCGCTCCACAGCCAGCAGCCTCACAGGGGGACAGAACATGGCCGGCTTCCCGGTCCGCTACCACGGCAGCATCGCCGAGCTTCACGGACACACCTTCACCGCCACCATGCACGACTGCGACTTCGACCACGGCAAGGACATCACGCGCCGCGACGAAGGGTGCCACACCCTCGTGGACGAGGCCGGCCGGTCCATCGCCCACGTGCGGCGCAGCAGCATCACCCCGATCGCGCCGGACGGCGACGACCTCCGCCGCGTCGCCCGAGACGGGGACTGGATCTTCCTGCCCAACCTGGGCGAGGTGCGATTCGCCTACCAGGAGTCCGGCCCCACCCGCCGGACCCGGTGGATCCACTACTACGCCTGCTCCGGCCGGCGCTGGAGCATCTCCGCGCGACTCGTCTCCATCTACGACGCCGCAGCCATCCGTACGCGCTACACCACACCTCAGGAACTGCGCGCCTGGCAGCTGCGCATGGCGCTGGACGAGCTCGCCGAGACCCACGCTCACCCCCACCTGCGCCGGGCTTTCGAGGAACAGGCCGACCTGGTCGAACGCCTCACCCGGCAGCAGGAGCTCAACGCCGCCGTCACCGACGCCGCCGAGCTGGCCGGCATCGTGGCCGGGCAGGGCTGGTGACCCATGAGCACCCAGACGTGGGTCGGCCGCATCAGCAGCAGCCCCGAACTTCACCGCATGCCAGGCAGGCCCGTCCAGAACGTCACGTTCATCCTCGAAGAGCGCCCTGCCCTCGCCGAACGTGGCAAGCGCCGGGATGCCGCCGGTCCGCTGCTCCTGCGGTGCGTAGCCTGGCGAGGCCTGGCCCAGCTGATCGCCGACACCTTCAGGGCGGGCGACCGCGTGATCGTGATCGGCTCCCTGCGTCAGCGCACCGGGCGCGCCACGGCGGCCATCGAACTCGAGGTGTCCGACATCGGAGCGCTGCTCCACGAGGGCGCGCCCTTCATGCGCACGCCGACCATCCCCGGCGAGCCGGACTAACGGATCGGGGCGGCGGTGCGAGCGCTCCTCGCACCGCCCTCCGGTCGACTGATAGACATGACGTCGTACCCCCGTCCGGGAAGCCGGACCATCACGCGAGGAGGATCATGAGCGGCAGGAAGCCGAGCACGAAGCTGGCCGGCGCCGCCAAGGCCCTCCAGGAGGCGGTCAAGGCCCTCGAGGAAGCCGGCCTCACCCATGTCGAGATCATGGAGGCTCTGCGCGAGTCCCTGTCCGAGGTTGACTCGACGCTGACCGACATGCGCAGGCTGCGCCGCGAGGCGGTTGTGGCCGCCTACCCGGACCGCACCCGCACCGTCTATGAGCTGTCCGAGGCGTCGGGGCTGGAGTCGGCCTTGATCACCCGCTACGCGAAGGAAGCTGGCCTGGAGCTGCGCAATCGCAAGCGTGGCTAGCGGGAACCGAGCCCGATCACCGCTCAACTCGTGCAGCCCGAGGAGCGCGCGGTGCGCGACGTGGCCCACTGCTCCAACGAGATCAGTCTGGCCACCCCCGTAACCCGGTATGCTCAAGATGTGCATATTGCGACGGTATGGACACGGCGGGTTACCCACCGCTGGATTGTGAGACCGCTACTAGCCCTGCCCATGGCCAGCCTGGTCATGGGCGTGGGCATCTCCCAGAGTGCAGCGGCCGCACTGCCAAGCCTCCTTGCTACTCCGGCTCAGGACGCGCAGACCGACGTATCCCTGGTTCTCAGTGGCGCGGACCGGATGACGGACCGCTCGCCAGCGGACATCACAGCCGTGGTGACCAATCCAGGAGACATCGAGGTGGAAGTCGATGTCAGTGCCGACGCCGGTCGACACGAGGCACGAGTTGCCACGAAGACTGCGAACCTTGGGGACAAGAAGACAAGCAACACGGTCACCCTAAAGGTGGCACCGCATTCCGCTGCACTAGCGTTCGTCGAAGTTCGAGCGAGGCAACCCACCCGCCTGGAAAGGGCTGCTGTAGTCGTCATGGCCGCAGTCCGGCCCGCCGCCCCTCGTCCCGTAGGCCCCACGGCACAGCCCTCTCCACCCGCGCGGCCGTCTGATCCAGTGGCCACCCGCGAACTCAAGGTCGAGTTGGCCGGCAGTGACCTCCTGCCTGGCGTCTTGGGGCTGGGTTCCATCCTCATCGTTCCCGGTCTGCTAGCAGTGACGGCCGCACTTGCGGTCTGGGTCCGTGACCGACGGAAACTTGGACAGCGCCCGCGTCCGGAACTTGCTTCGATCCTCTGGGGGAACAAGCTGTGGCTTCTCGGTGCCGGTGTAGCGTCGCTCGTCACCATGTGGCTGTATGCCTTGTCAGGCCAAGGTGACCTGTTGGACGCCTGGTCGTGGCGGGACCTCGTAGTTGTGAGCGTCGGAGGCGCCGCGGTGTCTGCTGTGCTCTCAGCGCTCGTGGTGTGGGTCTACCGCCGTCACAAGCCACGTATTAACAGTCAGAGCAGCCCTCTGGACGTTCTTCGCGCTGCGGCTCGGAAGGACGGCTCGCTGTTCGAGCGGCCCGTTTATGAGACGTCTGACCAGCCACCTCGCTGCGGTCTACTGGTGCACGAAGATGCGGGCGCTACCGTACTAGCTCCGCCGATCCGCTTCAGCGGGCCGGACGAGCTGGTCACGCTCTGGCGGAATACTCAGAGCCGGCGTCTGAAAGCTGCAATCAGCGTGATCAAGAACGCTACCCCGGACAGCGGCTCATTCAGCGACGCGGGCTACGTCTCCGAGCCGGGAGTTCAATGGGTCAGCGAGCCGACCGTCACCACCGACCGGAAGCTTTCGAATCGTCTGCCGGAGAGCATCCTCAGGTACGAGCGAAAGCCGGACGACTCGTGAACGAATGGCCGCTAAAACCACCAGCGCCGCGCAGAGGCGCGGCGCTGTGTCTCTCGGCCCCGTAGACCGAGAGCTACCGTGCACCGAAAGAAGGAGTCCGATGCCCTATCCGCTGGGAAAGTGAATCGGTCCTTCAGTGCTGCCCCGTCGCGGCTACTGCCACGAACGTGCTTCCGGCGCATCGACGTATGACCATTGTACATACGGGTTGCTCTCCTCTGGAAGGAGGCTGCGATGCGCGGCAACGTCGGGGTCAGTCGACTCCGGGTCTCGTATGTCGATACTCGAATCCACGAGAAGGTCCGAGACATCGGGCTGCCGGGTGCCTTCGTGAGCAGGCTGCACCACCCTGAGCCCGTCCGGGACCTGCCGGTGACGCTGCCCTTTGAGATGCCCGGCCGGAGAGAGGACCGAGAGGACGACGTGGAGTGGCGGTTCTGGTCAGCAGTTACGGGCGATGGACGGTTACGGCCACCCGCCTCTCGCCCGGAGGCGGACAAGCTGTTCCAGTCGCGCGTGCCGCTGCGGCACCAAGCTGTGTTGACCTCCGCTCTTGACACCCCTCGCCTGGAGGCGTTTCTGCACCCCTTCGGCTGGGTCCTACTCGCCACCGCCGATGTCATCTGGCAGAGGCCCGTTTCGTTGGAGGAGGCCGCGATAGCGCTGGACTCATTACAAGAAGATCCCGCAGAGGTGACGCTCGGCGGCGCGCAGCACCCCGCAACCCTCGCCACTGCAACTGCGAAGGCCGCCGAAGCACTCTCCCAGCGGCTCGCCGACGACGATCCTTGGGCGAGGCTTCCAGCCTATCGACTGGTGAGTGTGATCGACGGCAAAATCGACGTCGCACCCACCAACCTGATGCCTCAGAGAAACAGCGTTGTCCACCAGACGCTGCATCAACTATCGTGTGGTGGGCCAGTTCTCACGAAGCCTCAAGACTGCTTCGTTGCCCGCTACGACTCCAGCGGCTACTTCAACTGGGATACCTCAGACCTCGTTTACATGCTCGATCGAGGGGCCGCTGTGGTGCTCCAGCAAGCTGTGGCCTGGCGCCCGTCCGCCAAGGCAGAGAGCACCTCCGGACGTCACCGCCGGCTCGCACTCCTGCTCACCTATCTTTCGGCCAACGCAGGGCTCGTCCGATCGAAATCCCGCGACGGTGTGCTCCGGGATTGGGCCAAGGACTGCGCCAGTCGCCTCGCTCGCCTTTACGGACCCGAAGAGGCTGCTGCCGACTATTGGGGCCTCGAAGCCCGCTCCTACATGTGCAGAACAGGTGCGATCGATGCTATCGAGAGTACCCGTGGCGCGTCGCTGCACGAGAAGCACCAGTCCCCAAGGCGCTACCCGTAACCTTTGCCCGGGTCTGTACATTGGCTGGACAGGCCCGGGCCACCAGCCTTGGCGAGCAGGTGAAAGGGCTGTGTGAGGCGTTGATCAACGCAGGCAGCCTTGATGCCAGCCGGATCGGCCCCTGATCTCGCGTCTGTGAGGTCGCGCGCCCTCAGAGGGCGATATATGACCTTCTGTTCGGTTCGGCGTCGCCTGATCGTGTGACTGTGGGGACTCCCGGCTGGCCGACGGGCTTGGCCGTGCTGGAGTGGCAGGGTGAGCGACCGCAGGCCCTACGGGAGCGACTTATCCGACGAACGCTGGGCGCTGATCGAGCCGGTGACCACTGCGTGGAAGGCGAAGCATCCGTCCGTCAGTGGCCACCAGGCAACTACGAGATGCGGAGATCGTCAACGCGCTCCTGCACCAGTCCCGGACCGGTTGCCAATGGGCCTACCTGCCCCACGACCTGCCGCCGCCTGGCGCGGTGAAGTACTACTTCTACAAATGGCGCGACGACGGCACCGACGAGGTCATCCATGACCTGCTGCGCTGGCAGGTACGTGAGAGCCGGGGACGATTAGCTGACCCGAGCCTGGTGGTGCTCGACACTCAGAGCCTGCATGCCGCCGCCGGGGCACCCGCGGCCACGACCAGACGGAACGCCGCCAAGAAGGTGCCGGGCCGCAAGCAAGGGCTGGCTGTTGACGTGCTGGGCCTGGTGATCGCTGTGGTGGTGCTGGCCGCTTCCGTGCACGACAACGCCTTTGGCACCCCGTTGCTGGACAAGGTCGCCGCCGGGACCTCCACCGTGACGAAGGCGTTGGTGGACCAGGGGTTCAAGAAGACCGTGGTCGACCACGGCGCCGGCCTGGGCATCGAGGTGGATTTTGTCGAGCGCAACCCGGTCGACCGCGGTCTCGTCCCGCAAGCCGATCCGCTGGAGGGTGGAGCAGACCAACGAGATCTTGATGCTGCACCGCAGGCTGGTCCGCGACTACGAGCACCGCCCGGCCAGTTCCGAGTCCCGGGTGTGATGGGCGATAAGAGATGTGATGGCCAGTCAACTCACCGGCACCTCCATCCCGTCCTGGCGCGGCGCGTGCGCGGCGACCCACAGCAGACCCTCGGTGCCCCGCTGGCCCGTCTGGAAGTCCGCGAGCGGCAGATCGCTGTGGAAGCGGAGGACGCTCACGAGCAGATCGCGCAGCTGACCGCGCTGCTGGACCGACTCGCCCAGGCCGCCGAACACATCACGATCACCCGCAAGACGCTCCTGGAACTGCCCGCCGAAACGCCCCGGCACCGCCCGCACCGACTCCGGCCCTGCCGGACGGCCCCGCATACCAGCAGATCACGGCCGTGTTCGCCGAAGCCGACGCCCCGCTGCGGGCGCGGAACGTGTGCGAGGCAACATTGTGGGTGGTCGCCGTTCATCAGCGAGCCAGCGTCAGTAGCCCGCCAAGCAGCAACAGCAGGAGCATCGCCGTCAGCAGCACCCAGCCGAACCGGCCAGTACTGCTGGTGGTGGTGGAAGACGCGCCTTG
This sequence comes from Kitasatospora sp. NPDC050543, assembly GCF_044457565.1. NCBI lineage: Bacteria > Bacillati > Actinomycetota > Actinomycetes > Kitasatosporales > Streptomycetaceae > Kitasatospora > Kitasatospora sp. NPDC050543. Next base: position 125,746 of record NZ_JBITGZ010000022.1, read on the forward strand.
ATCATCGAGCCTCGCGGCCTTCGAAGACACTGTGAGCGACGATGTCGCAGGCGGAGGCGGCGGGCCGGACACGGAGCGGAGCCCCCCGGTCGGCCGGGCGGCGACCGTCTCCAGGCGTTCCCGCCACTCGCCGAGCGACGGGAGTTCGGCAGGATCGAGGGAGAGGCTCCGCGCGGCAAGTCCTCCGACCTTGGGGTCAATCGCGGCCAACATCGCAGGATTTCGAGTGTCCTGGTCCCCGGCGAGCAGCCGGGCAGCGAGCAGCCCAAACTTGTACGAGTCCCCCGCTGCGCTGGCCAATGGCTCGCTTCCGGGCAGCGCCCACCCAGGCGTCTCCAGTTGCGGCAGGACGCTCCGCCCTCGAACCCGCACGGCGTCGCAGTCGATAAGGAAGCAGGCCGGCACACCCGTGTAGACCACGGCCCGCCCGCCGCCGCCGAGACTCGACACCCACCCCTCACCAGGGGCCCCCTCGGCATCCCCACTGGGCTTGCCGCGAAACGAAGTTGTGCATTTAGGGGTGTGCCCAGGGGCGAGCCCCCGCGTCTAGACTTGAGTCAAGAAAGCGGACGGAAGTCCGAAAGGTTGCCAGTCCGGGCCGCGAACCCGGACCCACACCACACAGGAGACCTAGTCATGCGACAGAGCGACATCATCACCGGCCGCGCCGACCTCGGAGCCATCGACAGCACCACCGGCGAGGCCGCGTTCTACTCCCACCGCCAGCCCGCCTGGCACGGCCTCGGCACGGTGACCGAGGAGGCCAAGACCAGCGAGGAGGTCCTGCACCTCGCCAAGCTGGACTGGCAGGTCGAGAAGCGCCCGCTGCTCTCCATGCACAAGGGCAAGCTCGGCAAGAAGATCCCCAACCGCTTCGGCACCTTCCGCGACGACACGGGCGACTGGCTCGGCGGCCTGGTGGGCAACACCTGGACCCCCATCCAGAACCGCGAGGCCTTCGCCTTCCTGGACGAGCTGGTCGGCGGCGGCCACGTCACCTATGAGACCGCCGGGGCCCTCGACGGCGGCCGGGTCGTCTTCATGTCCACCATGTCCCCGAGCATCACCCTCGACCCCGAGGGTGCGGCCGACCGCATCGACCTGTACACCCTGTTCGCCAACAGCCACGACGGCCGCTCGGCCGCCGTCGCGGTCGAGACCCCCATCCGGGCGGTGTGCACCAACACCCTGGACCTTGCGGTCAGCGAGGCGCAGCGCACCTGGAAGATCCGCCACACCTCCGACGCCCTCTCCCAGCTGGAGGAGGCTCGCCGTGCGCTCGGCTTCACCGAGCGGTACGCGGCCGCCTTCGAGGCCGAGGCCACCCAACTGTTCCAGACCGCGATGACCAACCAGGAGTTCGACAAGCTCATCGCCCAGCTGTGGGACGCCCCGGCCGAAGGGGCCCGCAAGAACCTGGTCGCCGCCCACCAGGAGCGCCGCGACCGCCTGCACCACCTGTTCGCCGAGGCGGAGACCCAGGACAACATCCGAGGCACCCGCTGGGCCGCACTCCAGGCAGTCATCGAGTTCGACGACTACTTCCGCACCGTCAAGGTGCCCGAGGACCGGACCGAGCAGGAGCACCGCAACAACCTGGCCATGACCATCCTGCTGCACGACCAGAAGAACGAGCTCAAGGACCTCGCCAAGAGCCTGCTTCTCGCCGCCTGATCTGCCCGGCGGCCGGGGGCGCTGCCCCCGGCCGCCACGGCGCCCACTTCACATCACCCCGGCCGCGCCGACGACCGGCGCGGCCCTCCGCAGCGAGGAAAGCCATGTCCAGTCACACCCCCAACGTCCCCCACCCTGCCCACGATGACGCACACGCCAGCGCCCTCGTTCACGACGTCTTCCACGACTTCGCCGACGAACTGGCCGCCGGCCACGAATCCATGAAGCGGCGCATGCTGCTCCTCCTCGACTCCGCCATGGCCAGCGATCACGCCGCTGGCGCTCTCGCGGACCGGGACGTCGCCCGGCTGCTCCTCGCCGTCCAGAACGGGCTCGTCTTCGATGCAGCGACCGAGTACTGCGAGGCACCGGAGACGGCCCGAGCGGCCCGTCTGTGGAATCGCGTGATCCGCCTGTGTGTCGGGCGGCACGAGACTCTGGCCGGCGCCCCGTACGCCCTGCTCGGGCTGGCTCTGCTGCTGGACGGCGACAACGCGGGTGCCAGCGCCGCTCTCACCCGCGCGGCTGCCCTCCGCCCGGACCATCCCAGCGCGGAGGCACTCGTGGCGATCCTCGAAATTCACATGACGGGGCGGAGGGTTGGCGTTGACCTCGGCACGGTCGGCCCGATGCGACGGCGCCTGCGCTCAGAGAGGGCGCCGTCGGCTGCGTGACCGGAGCTGACGGCCGATAAGCCCGACCAGGCAGGCGCCCATGTGCCTGCCCGGCCCGGCGCGGGGCCCGCCCGCGAGCGAGCCGCCCCCGATTCGTCCGGCCTGGGGTGTGCCCAACTACCCTGCCCTGCAAATAGACTTGAGTCAAGAAAAGAGACTGAAGTCTCTTGAATGCCGGTCCGGGCCGCGAACCCGGACCCACCCGATAGGAACCCCATGAGCATCAACACGGTGCCCGACTTCGACATCAGGAACGCCGCGCAAGCCGTCGAAGCACTGCCCTACCTGCTGAGCTACCAGCCCGACGGCCCCGACGGCACGCTGTTCGTCCTCGTCCACGACACCATGCGCGACGGTCCGCTGTTCAGCCAGAAGTTCGAGCTGCCCGATGACACGGACGACCCGCACGAGGCCGGCCACCAGATCATGCACAACATCCTGCACCGCCTGGACGAGTTCGCCACCGGACCGGCCGACATCCTGCTGTACCTGTGCGCGAACCAGGAGGACGCCGGCGACGGCTACAACGCGATGAGCCGACACCGGGTGCTCGCGGACGCGCTTCTACTCTCGGCCGAGGCCCACGGTGTCGACACTCTCGGCGTCATATTCGTGACCCCGACTCACTGGTGGGTCTACCACCACGACAACCCCCACTACCGGGTCGAGGGAATGCCTGTGGACGGCCCGGACAACCCGGGCGTGGTCACCATGAACGCCCGCGCCGTCGGCATCCCGACGCCGCCCAGCGAAGCCAAGATCCTCGCCGCATTCGAGCCCGTCACCGGGAAAGACGCGGAAGGTCAACGGGCCGCGATCATAGAGGCGGTCGGCCGGCGAGCCGAGCGCGTGCAGTCCACCAGCTTCGACGCCGAGACCGAACGGCTCGCGGCGATCTTCGACCGACTGCTGCTGGGTGGCGGCGACGACACCCCACTGGCGGACCTCACCCCCGAGCAGACGGCAGAGCTGATCGTCGGCCTGCGGCACAAGCCCCTGCGGGACGTCGCGCTCGGCTACATCGAACCGAGCGAACTCCCGCGCGCCCGCGAGCTGTGGGCACTGCTCGTCCGCCGCTGCGCCAGCGACAGCACGACCTTCGCCGCCGCACCCCTGACCCTCGCCGGGTACGCCGCCGCCGTCGCCGGGGAGATCCCGGCCGCGCTCATCTCCCTCGACCGGGCAAGGATGGTCGACCCGCGCTACCTTCTCGCCAAACTCCTGATGGAGCAGCTCGCGATGACGGGCTCCGTGGACGAGATCACCGACAGGATCCGGCAGGAGCGCGAAGACCGCCTTCGCCGCCGAGACCACTGACCGTCGGGGCCGGGGGGGGGGGGGGGGGCCCCCCCCCCCGGGGGCCCCGCCCCCCCCGCCCCCCCCCCCCCCGGGGGCCCCGGGGGGGGGCCCCCCCCCCCACCCCCCCCCGCGCCCCCCCCCCCCCCCCGGGCGCGGGGGGGGGCGCGCCCCCCCCCCCCCCCGCCCCCCCCCCGGCGGGGGGGGGGGGGGGGGGGGCGGCCCCCCCCCCCCGGCCGTGGCCCGCGCAGCCCTTTCGACCACAACCAGGGGGACACCGTGAAGTACAGCGAAGC